>JAGLTY010000327.1 GCA_023135025.1 Bacteroidales bacterium
CGGAACTTTCCAATCGTGGGGGCGCAATCCGTCTGGAAGGAAGAGAACTCCCGGAGCGGGTTTTGATACTTAATGGAGATGATGGCAGCTTCCATATCTTTTAAGAAATGAAACTGAATGATATACAGGATTTTATGTGTTTGGGGATCGGAGGGATAGAGATCAACCAGGTTCTGCAGGTGCTCCACCACATTCTCGTCCTGCCCGTCCACAAGATATTTCAGTGCTAACCTGATCTGCTCCTCACCTGTATTATGCTGAATATCAGACTGAAAAGCTTTTTCTAATACCTTCTTGGAATCTTTACTGGACATAAAATACATCCAGAAATAGGCCATAAAAAAATCCGGGTCCTGTTCAACAGCAAGGTTCAGGTTGTCCCAGGCAAGACTCAGTTTAATCTGATCATAAGCCACCATCCCGGTCTCATAAAATTCCAGAGCCAGTTCCGAATCGGTAGTTACAGGCATCACCGAGGCAGGTTTTTCCTTGGCGCACCCAAAAAATAAAAGAATGGAAAAAGTCAACACCGGGGTTAATATCCTTAACCTCATTTTCTCAAAGTTTTCCAATCTTACGTCCACCTCAAAAGTAGCACTTTTCCCGACCATAGTCAAATCGGGTTGATTAAGAGCCGAAAATGAACCGTTAAGAACAGTTATCGGTAAGCCAAAGGCACAGATATATAAAAAGAGGCCCTAAGGCCCCTCTTCATAAACATTGACTTATCAAACCTATCCTGTGTACTCTTCAATAATGGCCTTTACATCGTCCGGTGCAACCCGTCCATAGGTCTTGTCTCCCACCTGCACCACCGGAGCAAGGCCGCAGGCCCCGACACATCGCAAACAGCTAAGTGAAAACAGACCTTTCATGTCGGTTTCGCCTACTTCAATTTCCAGTTGCTTCTTAAATTCATTCAATACGGTCTCGGCACCCCTGACGTAACACGCTGTACCGGTACAGATCGATATGGGGTGTTTCCCCTTGGGAATCATGGTGAAGAATGAATAGAAAGTGACCACACCATATACTTTTGCCGCCGGCATTTCCATTTTTTCTGAAATAACCTCCTGAATCTCGGCCGGTAAATAGCCAAAGGTTTCCTGGCACTTATGCAGTACATTGATCAGCTCACCCTCCTGATTGCCAAATGAATCACATATGGTATGGATCTTATCAACCTGGTCCTGTCTGAGTTCTATTTTAACGCTTGACATAACTATCTATATTATAATCATTTAAACCTGGAATATCTTCTTTCGCTTGTCGAAATAGTGCGTATGCAATAGTTCGTGCGCCTTCTCACTCAATGGTTCACCCAGGAACTCATCGTAGAGCTTCACGATGTAAGGATTCTCATGAGATTTCCTTATGGTCTTCCCTTCATCCTCCTGGTAGATCGCTTTGGTCCTGGCCTTCAGAATGGAAGCATCTCCATGGTGAAGGGGTTGACCACCACCACCGATACATCCACCGGGACAGGCCATCACCTCAATGGCATGGTACTTCGACTTTCCTGCTCTCACATCATCCAGCAGTTTTCTTGCATTGCCCAGTCCATGTGCAATCCCGATATTGATATCCAGTCCGTCGAAATCGACCGTTGCGGAACGGATCCCTTCCATTCCCCTGAGCTGTTCAAAATCAACCTTTTCCAGCGTTTTCCCGGTATGGAGCTCATAGGCGGTCCGGGTGGCTGCTTCAATCACGCCACCTGTAGCCCCGAAGATCACTCCTGCTCCTGAAGACTCACCCAGCGGAGCATCAAACTCATCCTCCTCCAGTTTATTGAGGTCCATATTAGCCTGTTTGATCAGATGGGCCAGTTCGCGGGTGGAGATGCTGTAATCCACATCGGGATTCCCGTCCACCGAAAACTCTTCACGCTGGCACTCATATTTCTTAGCAAGGCATGGCATGATGGAGATCACTACAAGGTCTTTCCTGTCCACCTTGATCTTATCCGCAAAATATGTCTTGGCAATGGCGCCGAACATCTGCTGGGGAGACCGGGCAGTGGAGGGTACATCTTTCAAATCGGGATAGTTGTACTCAAAGAAGTTCACCCATCCCGGACAGCACGAAGTGAGAATGGGAAGCTTCACGTTCTTATCACCCTCCAGGTGCTTTTTCAAACGTCCCAGCAACTCGGTTCCCTCCTCCATAATGGTCAGATCGGCAGCAAAATCGGTATCAAACACATAATCAAATCCCAGCTGCTTGAGGGCAGTGACCATCTGGCCGGTGACCCGTGTACCCGGTTCCATGCCAAACTCTTCGCCCAGTGCGGCCCTGACGGCCGGAGCGGTCTGAACCACCACCGTTTTAGTAGGATCATTCAGCACTGCAATCACTTTACCGGTATGATCCACCTCGGTCAATGCCCCTGTGGGACAAACGGCCACACACTGTCCGCAATAGGTACAGGGAGAGTGTTCCAGGTTCATCTCAAAGGCAGGGGCCACCACCGCATAGAATCCGCGATTCACAGCATTCAGGGCACCCACTGTCTGGAAATCATTACACATGGTCTCACACCTGCGGCACATGATACACTTGTCCAGGTCCCTGATAATGGAGGGAGAGGTATCGAGCCTGTAGGTCGACATCTCCGCATACTCCTGTCCGGGTATCTCCCTGACCCCCAGCTTTACGGCCATGTCCTGGAGATCACAATTCCCCGATTTGGCACAGGAGAGGCAATCTTTGGGATGGTCCGAAAGGATCAGCTCCATCACGGTTCTGCGGGCATTGATCACCCGCATGCTATTGGTTTTCACTACCATGTCTTCAGCCACATCGGTGGAACATGAAGGGGCCAGGTTTCTCCTCCCCTCAACCTCTACGGAGCATATTCTGCAACCACCCGGTTTGTTCTCAATATTCAAATCTTTCAGATCCATGTAACAGAGGATCGGTATATCAATATCCAGCTCTTTGGCGGCTTTGTAGATGGTGGTACCTGCAGGCACCTCCACCCTGTTTCCATCTATTGTAAGTTTAACAAGACTCATCTCTATCAACGTTATTTTAAGATCACTGCATCGAATTTACATTTCTCCATACA
>JAGLTY010000328.1 GCA_023135025.1 Bacteroidales bacterium
ATCGCCTCGTGACGTTCTTCGCCTTGTGGCTCAGGACTTTTGGTTCACTTCCCTCTCTTTTGCAACAGGATCTCTGTGGGTTCCAGGGTAACCAGGCACCCTTTGGGCATGTTCATCAGATCCTCTTCGATCCCGCTATAGAACTCCTCCAGTTTCTCTGTCTTATCGACCAGTTCAATGACTACCGGGAGCTTTTCGGTCAGTTCCCAGAATCGGGATGAGTGAATCTTGCTGCTGGTGCCAAAGCCCATGATTCCCCGAAACACTGTGGCTCCGTCGATTCCCTGCTCTTTCGCTTTTTCCACCAGGTACTGGTAGAGTAGTTTGGAACCGATTTTATCGGTAGTGCTTGCCTTGATCTTGAGCCTGCTGTATTTGGAATTCAGTATCTTTTTCGCCATGTTTTCAACCTATTAACTTGGTGGAGATATATCCCAGGTAAACAGCAATGAATCCCAGGAAAATGCTCAATGCAGTGTAGAGAAGCAGCGGAAGGATCTGCCCGTCTTTGAGGAGCACCAGGTTCTCGCCCGTGAAGGAGGAGAAGGTGGTGAATCCGCCGCAGAGGCCCACCATCAGGAACATCCTCCACTCAACGGTCAGGATGGGACTCTTTTCAGAGATCCCGATCAGGAACCCGATGAGCAGGCTGCCCAGAATATTTACCGTTAGTGTTCCAATGGGGACGGAGAACCACTCTATGCGTGTGTTGAGCCGGGAGATCAGGAACCGGGCCACGCTCCCTATAAAACCTCCGGTTCCGATCAGTAAGAGTTGTTTAAGCATATCTGATTAATCCATTAACCACTGGTCCAGCCATCCTTTGAACTCCCTCTGCCAGAGGATGCCGTTCTGGGGACTTAGTACCCAGTGAGTTTCGGTGGGGAAGAAAAGCAGCTTACTGGGAATCCCCCTCATCTGTGCCGAATTAAAAGCCGCCATGCCCTGTGTATATGGGATGCGGTAGTCGTGCTCACCATGAATCACCATGATGGGGGTGTCCCAGTTGCCCACGAATTGGTGGGGCGATCCGGCATAGGATTTCATGGCCACCAGGTTATCCTTCTCCCAGGGTGCCCCTCCCTTCTCCCAGTTATCAAAAAACATCTCATCGGTGGTCATATACTCCATCTCTGAATTGAATACGCCGCAATGGGAGATAAATGCTTTGAATCTTTTCTGATGATTCCCCGCCAGCCAGAAGACCGAGAATCCGCCAAAGCTGGCACCGATGGAGCCCAGGCGCTCCTCGTCCACATAGCTCTCCTTGCTGACAACATCGATGGCCATCAGGAGATCCTGCATGGCCTGTCCGCTGTTGTCTTTACTGATCTGGTCGGTCCACTCCTGTCCGTGGGTGAGCACCCCTCTCCGGTTGGGGGCCACCACAATATAACCGTTGGAGGCCATCTGGCTGAAGTTCCAGCGGTAGCTCCAGAACTGACTCAGGGGTGACTGTGGTCCACCCTCGCAATAGAGCAGGGTGGGATATTTCTTGTTTTTGTCGAAATGGGGAGGGTAGATGACCCAGGTCAGCATCTCCTTGTTATCGGTGGTGGTGATCCACCGCTTCTCCACTGTGGGCATAGTGAGCTGATCCAGCAGGTGTTTGTTTTCAAAACTCAGTTCTGTGGCCTCACCGGTGGCAGGATTCACACTGTAGATCTCCTGTGGTTTGGTCATATCGACCCGGGTGGCAATCAGCTGATCGCCTGCCACGGCAACCGAATGGTAGTCATGGATGCCCGAGGTGATGGGGGTGATCTCCATGGATCTCATATCCATTTTATAGAGCTGGTAGGTCGATTTTACCCCGGCCACAAAAAGGAGTGTCTTCCCATCATCTGCCCATGTGGGTCCTGAAGGACTGTAATCAAATTGCTCAGTGAGGTACCGTTTTTGTCCGCTGGCCAGATCCATTTCAAACAGACGATCCTTGTCCGCTTCAAACCCGGCACGCTCCATGCTGAGCCAGTAGATCTTTTTTCCGTCGGGCGAAAAGAAGGGCGCTTTATCATAACCAGGCATTCCAATAGTCAGGTTCTTCGTTTTCCCCGTTTCCAGGTTGTAGAGGTAGATTTCAGAATTGGTGCTGAGCGTATATTCCAGTCCGCTTAGCTTCTTGCAGGTATAGGCAATCCCCTTTCCATCGGGTGTCCATGCAATCTCCTCCATTCCGCCAAAAGGCATCATGGGGGATTCGAAGGGTTCGCCCGGCATGATATCTTTCTGGTCAGTGATCTTCTCACCGTCAAAGCCTGCAACGAGAATATGACTATAGGAACCATCTTCCCATACATCCCAGTGCCGGTACATCAGATCGTTTATCACACGGCCGTCTGCTTCGGGAAGATCGGGGTAGAGATCTGATGTGGCGGGATCAATCTTAACATCTTTGGTGAGCAGTGCCCTGGTTCCATCGGGAGAAAAAGTGAGACTGTTAAATCCGCCCTCCACTTTCGAGATCTGTTTTTTGCCGGATCCATCTCCATTCATAATCCAGGCCTGCACATCTCCCGAGGCGGTCGAGAGGTAGACGATCCGGCTTCCGTCGGGGTGCCAGATGGCATTGAATTCATTCTGGGGCGTTTCGGTAAGTTGTATCTTCTCCGATCCATCGGCATTCATTACGAACAGCTCCCGGTTGCTCCGGTTCTGCTCTATGCTGTAATAACTCACTCCATAGAGGAGCTTCTCTCCATCGGGAGATACCTGAACATCACCCAGCCGTCCAAAGGACCAGAGTACTTCGGGTGTCATGATATCTGTGCTGAGGGTCAGCTGGTTTTTAGTGATCAGCGGGGAGTCATTTTCCTGCTGGACGGTGACCTGGCATGCACTCAGTATGCCAAGGATTGATAGAAACAGAACAGTTTTTTTCATGGGTATTGATTTATTTCGGATCGATAAATGTATTAAATATTGAATTGCGAAGCCGATTCATGGGGCATCAAATCAATGCGCATTGACAATGTCCTTGAACAGGTCGGCCTTTTCCGGTTCGGCAATTAGCCGCTCCCACGACCAGACAACCACACCCGAAGAGGGAGGCTGCAGTGCTGCT
>JAGLTY010000329.1 GCA_023135025.1 Bacteroidales bacterium
TTGACCTCGTGGCAGTACTCTCTTTTTTCTTCTTTCTTGGTCTTCTTGGTCAGCTCCATCTGTGCTTTACACATGGGCTTGATGGCTTCATGTGCAAATTTGATGGCTTCCAGCATTTCGGCTTCAGAAACCTCTTTCATCTCACCCTCCACCATCAGGATGTTATCGTAGGTGGCACCAACCATGATTTCGATATCGGCCTCTGCCAATTGGGTGAATGTTGGATTTACAACCATTTCTCCGTTAACCCTTGCCACTCGTGCTTCGGCAATGGGGCCACGGAAAGGAATATCAGATACAGCCAGTGCAGCTGACGCAGCCAGTCCGGCCAGTGCATCGGGAGGAGTATCGGCTTCTGCCGACATCAGTGTCACATTGACAAATGTATCGGCATGGTAGTCGTCCGGGAACAAGGGGCGGAGTGCCCTGTCCACAAGCCTGGCTATGAGGATCTCATAGTCGGAAGGCCTTGCTTCGCGCTTCAGGAATCCTCCGGGGAATTTTCCAAGTGCGGCATATTTCTCTTTATAATCTACAGAAAGAGGCATGAAATCCACATCCTCTTTGGCCTCTTTGGCACTGACAACAGAAGCCAGCATCATGGTGTCGCCCATGCGAACCATAACGGCGCCGTCGGCCTGTTTGGCCAGTACGCCTGTTTCTATACTGATTGAACGACCATCACCTAAATCGATGGTCTCTTGAATTACTTTCGGTTTTGACATAATAACTGATTAAATGCTATGAATACGAAAAAAGGCAATCCAAGAATTGCCTTTTTTCGTTACTAATATCTCTTATTTTCTGATCTTCAAGGCTTTGATGATAGCGCGATATCTCTCAATATCTTTCTCCTTGAGATAATCGAGCAATTTCCTTCTCTTACCTACGAGTTTGAGCAGGGCCCTTTGTGTGCTGTAGTCCTTTTTGTTGCTCAGCAGATGCCGGGTAAGGTGATTGATCCTTGTGGTAAAAACCGCAATCTGGCCTTCAGCTGAACCTGTATCAGCCTCGGATTTGCCATACGTCTTGAAGATTTCCTTCTTTTTCTCCGTTGTTAAGTACATCCTAGTTTTTCTACTTTATAAATCTGTTTCGATTTTCGAAATGCAAAGGTATCTATTTTTTTCGAATTAGCAATAGATTGCTTACAGTTTATGTTCCTGTGCCATCGGAGGTTATCGTCTTGATTAACTGGTCGATCTGTGACCTGGTTCCAAGTGCAAACAGCTTGTCGGAGGATGTAAGCGTGGTTTCAGAAACCGGATTGATCATGTAAGATTTATCTTCCCGTTTCAATCCGATAACATTGGCCCCGGAGGTATTCCTGCTATCCAGTTCGGAAATGGACTTGCCTGCAAAGCAGGATGAGAGATTGTGGCAGGAGATCTCTTCCAGCACCACACTATCAATACTCTGTAGCAACATAAGCTCAATAAACTCCACCACATCTGGCTGAGCCACCAGTTTGGCCATGCGCTGCCCTCCGATCTTATCGGGCATGATCACATTGGTGGCACCGGCCCGTTTCAGTTTCACATCCGAATTGTCCAACGAAGCCCTTGATATGATTTTTATGTCGGGATTCAGCTCTTTGGCACTCAGCACCACAAACAGGTTATCGGCATCTTCAGGCAGGGTGGTGATCATAGCCTGGGCACTCTCCAGGTGGCTCTGCTTAAGTACCTCCTCATCGGCCGCATCTCCTTCCACATAAAGCATTCCGGAGGCATTCCTAAGCACCTGAATAATCTCCGGATTTTGTTCAATAATGACGACTTTCACCTTGTGCTGGGAGAGCTCGATGGCTGCCTGCTTTCCGTTCCGTCCATAACCGCAGATGACTACATGGTCCGAAATCTTCTCGATTTTTCTTTTCACTTTGGTATCTTTATATGTATTCATAAACACGCCTTCCACAATATATCTTGTGAAAGAGGTAACTGCATAGAAAAAAATCCCGATGGAAACCACCACCAGTATGGAGGTAAACCACATTCCACGGTTGTCAAGCTGATGTACCTCCTCAAAACCAACCGTGGCAATGGTGATGATGGTCTGGTAGATGGCTTCGGAGGGTGTATAACCAAGCAGAGAATAACCGATGGTACCGATCACAATAACGCTAAGGAGCAGCCCAATGGTAAGGTAGGCATGTTTGAAGTTATTTCCTTTCATGGATCGCAGCTTTCATTAAATCTGCACCTATTTGACAATCAAGACACCGTTTTTGTTTGCAATATACATTATATAGTTGTAGCAGGGCCTGACTCTCCATTGCGTTGTGTGCCCTGATACCATGAAGCCCCCAGTTTTTTATGATCTGGTTGGATTCGGCTTTCAGTTGCAACAGGATCTCATATGCCCGGCTGTCGGCGCTGCCTCTTTTTCCATTTTTGTCAAGGGCAAACAGGAACGGGACAATTACATTAATGATTAATGTTGCAATGAATTGCTCTCCCGGATATTTCGGAAATGGTTGAGAGCATCTGCCGAACAGGTAGTGTGTATGCCAGTACTCACTGGCACCTGATCGAAAGAGCTGTTCAATTTCAGTCATTGAATCTGCCCCCAGAATGCTCTCTGTCAGAGGAAACCTGTTGTGAATCATTGAGGCAAACTGGGAAATTCTCAGTGTAGGGAAGGAAGCTGGCCGGAGTCTGAGGAATCTCCAAAGGTGCCGGGGAATTGGTTTTCCAGTGAATGAATCTTGCAATTCTGTGTAACGATTCCAGAGGGAGGAGGGGTAAGGTCCAAGTTCTTTGGCCGGGAACAGCATCCCTGAATGGCCAAATAACATCGATTCAAGGTCTGGCAGACTGTCGCGATGGTCAATCAAACATGGAAATGGGACTCCTTTTGCCAGCAATTCAACTGGCATTGTGTTCACTGGAAGTCCGTATCCTGAAGCCAGAGCCATATACAACGCTTCATCTCGATTCCTGGCGGGATCACACAGGATCTGTTCAATGCGGTGGCATTTCTGTACAACTCTTTCTGCCTGCAGGGAGGTGAGCCAGTGGTTTAACTTTTTTTGGGGAATGTCATCGATATA
>JAGLTY010000033.1 GCA_023135025.1 Bacteroidales bacterium
GGAGTCGGGAAGCTGGAAATGGGCCGGCTTTGTGTTGTTCTATACCACGGTCATTGCATGGACTGCCAGTTTTGTAGTATATCAGCTGGGGAGTTTGCTTCAACTGGGATGATTTTACTATATTGTGCCTCCCCCAAAAAAATGTATGTAATATGTTAAAAAAGTTATCGTTCCTTGTATCTATGCCATTTATGGCAGTATTGATGATTTTCCTGATTGTTGTTCTTGCGCTGGCCACGTTTGTGGAGAGCGCCTATAACACCCAGACTGCTGGGGCGGTGGTTTATGGAACACACTGGTTCGAGCTGTTGATGCTGCTCATTGGAATCAACCTGGTGGGGGTGATGGTTAAACAGAAATTGTTCAGACGAAAAAAGATTGTTGTGCTACTGTTTCACCTGGCATTTATCCTGATTCTTCTTGGAGCCTCTATTACCCGCTTTATCAGCTACGAAGGGAATATGCATATCCGGGAGAATGCTGCCTCCAATTTAATGCTGAGCGATAATGCTTACATAGATGTGGTACTGGAAGCCAATGGGGAGACCTCCGGTTACTCCAGAGAGGTGATTCTAACTGATCTGACTCCTCACGATTATCGCATGAGTGCCAGTGTGGGGGGTGAAAAGATAAAGATCAAATCCACAGAGTATATGACCAGTGTCATGGAGCAATACTCAGCTTCTCCTGGAGGAGAGCCGTATCTGCAGGTGATGCTTGTAACCGACCGTCAGACTTCTGCCGGGATTCCATCGGGTACCATTCAGGAGGTGATGGGTATGAAGATAGGATTCAACCTTAAGGATACAACGGCTATGATCAATTTCTATTCGGAAGGTGAAGAGATCTGGATGGTTGCTCCTTTTACTGTTTCGGTGATACAGATGGGTGGTAATGGAGGAGAGGAGTATGATGCAGGTGAAACTATCCCCATACATAAGAGTACACTTTATGCAATGGGACAAATGCGGATGGCCCTCCAGGATTTTATACCCTCGGCCAGGAAACAGATTGTAAGGGCTCCGGCCGGGCAGATGGGTTCACACCTGGGGGCAGTGAAACTGGAGATCAGGTATAGGGGGATGGCTACCGAAGTTTATGTACCCGGACTGGCAGGATTGGCCGGTCGGCCGGTTGAGGGGAGTATGGGCGATCTTAGATATACAGTTACCTATGGGTCAAAAGAGATCCAACTGCCATTTTCGCTTTTCCTTAAAAATTTCGAGGTGGAACGCTATCCGGGCTCCAATAGTCCCTCCTCCTTTGCCAGCGATGTAGTACTACTCGATAAGGAGATGGGAATCCAGGAAGAACGCAGAATTTTTATGAATAACGTATTAAAACACAGGGGGTACAGATTCTATCAGTCTTCCTATGATAACGATGAGTTGGGAACCATACTCTCTGTGAACAGGGACTGGGCGGGTACCTTTATCACCTACCTGGGGTACCTGGTACTGATTGCCGGAATGGTGGTGGCACTATTTGTGCCGGGAACACGATTTGCCATGATTGCCAGGAGGTCATCTCCTGTGGCACGATCCATTGCCATGATCATGCTGTTGCTGGGTGGAAGCCTCTCACTTTTTTCCCAGGAGGTTCCACCTAACGATGTGGCCAAAGATTTTGGCTATCTGTGGGTTCAGGACAAGGGTGGTCGTTTTAAACCCATGAACACCCTTTCCAATGAGGTGGTAAGAAAGATTACCAAACATGCCCGGTACGAAAGCTACACCGCTGACCAGGTTCTGTTGGGAATGATCATCTATCCTGAAGTGTGGCAGCACAAAGAGCTGTTTAAGGTGAAACATCCGGAACTGCACCGCCTGGTTGGTTACAAGGGGGAGATGGTCAGTTTTAATGATATGATGGATTCTACAGGAAGTTACCTGCTTTCTGACCTGGTTAATGAAGCATATGCCAAACAGGTTGCACAGCAGAGTGAACTGGACAGGGAGGTAATTAAACTGGATGACCGGCTGAATGCCTTCTACCTGGTGCAGTCGGGCGGACTGATCCGCATATTCCCCGATCATGGAGCCGATAACCACAAATGGGCATCGGTTAGTGAAGCACTTTTGGGACAGATGAACCATCAGGAGGATACCATGAAGAATGTATTTCTCAGGTATCTCAGTGCACTGCAACAGAGTGATTATGGTGCTGCCGGGATTTATGTGGATCAGATTAACGAAAATCAGCTTTCCGGTGAAATTCTCCCTTCCGAGTCAAAAAAGAAGATGGAGATCATATACAACCGGATCAATATATTTCCTCTGCTGGCAAGATTTTACGGACTTTTCGGGATCATCATGATGGCGCTCTCTTTCCTGGTGGTTTTCAGACCACATAAAATCTATAAAAACCTCTTCAGGGTAGGGGTGATTCATCTGGTGGTGGCGCTTGTGGCCCATACGGTGGCCCTTGCAGTCAGATGGTATATCAGCGGTCATGCCCCCATGAGTAACGGGTATGAGTCGATGATCTTTGTCTCCTGGGTAACCCTGCTTGCCGGATTGATTTTTGTGAAGCGATCGGGATATGCCCTGGCGCTTACTGCCATACTATCGGCACTTTCATTGATGGTGGCCGGAATGAGCAATATGAATCCGGAAATTACAAACCTTGTACCTGTACTGAAGTCTCCATGGCTCACCATTCACGTGGCAGTGATTATGGCAGGGTACGGATTCCTGGGACTGGCATCCTTCATGGGACTGCTTAATATAGTTCTCTATGCCGTTCTTAATACTTCCAATAAATCAAGGCTGGAGGAGGTGATCCAGCAGGTTACCAATGTGAACAATTTGACCCTGATTGTGGGATTATATTTTATGACTGCCGGGGTGTTCCTGGGTGGTGTTTGGGCCAATGAATCATGGGGACGCTACTGGGGATGGGACCCCAAGGAGACCTGGGCACTGATTACCGTTCTGGTTTACGCATTTGTTGCCCATATGCACAGGATTCCCGGTTTAAGGGGGAGGTTTGCCTTTAACCTGGCTACCTTTATCAGCTACAGCTCGGTGATGATGACCTATTTCGGGGTCAACTATTTCCTGGGGGGAATACACTCCTATGCCAGTGGTTCATCTTTTAAGGTCCCCTTATGGGCCTACCTGGTATTGCTTTTGCTTGTGGGTCTTTCCCTGTTTGCTTACAGGATACAGCAAAAAATGTTGCCGGAGAGGAGTCCGCAGGATAGTTAGAAAATCAGTAAGGCACATCGTTCATACCGGTGCGGTCCCTGGAGCCAAAGTCCATCACACAATTGACCCGGTAGGTTTTATGTGGTCTGATAGCAACACCAATGGAGTTGAAATCAGGTGAGAGAATGTTATTCCGGTGGCCCAGGTTTTTGATTCCCTTATCGATCAGGAGGGAGATCACAATGTCGATGGCTCTCTCATAACCGTATGAGCAGTTTTCGCCCACATGGTTGTATGGGTTTCCCATCAGTGGCTCAAAGCGATTGTTAAAACCGCTGTGACCAGTAGTTCCTTTCTCTCCTGACCTCTGAGCATGATCCTGTGCTATTGCAGTCAGATCCTGTTCAGGCATCAGAGGTACAAGGTTGGTAATTTTTTTCAGATCTCTGTGGAGGGACCTGATGTAGCTGCTGTTCTCCAGCTGTTTCTCTTCTATATAGCTATTCAGGAATGTTCTGGCAAAAAGCGGACCGTCATGCCTTGCCATATTCATAAACAGGATCACCTTTTTCTCCTCATCATTGAGGTATTCACACTCACCGGCTCTGTTCAGCGTCCTGACAATATCGGTTTCCCACCCCGACCATGGGTTTGATTGCGCCATCAGGGGAAGCGGGAGAACCAGAAACAATAAAAGGAGAGTCCTACGAATCATTATGGATCATATATACATCGTAGTCTTCAAACACATCAAATCCGAGACTTCTGTAGAGCTGGATCGCCGGAGTGTTATCGCGGTGTACCTCAAGCTTCAGGGGAGACCTCTTCTCCCTGGCGAATGCAAGTGATTCCAGGGCCAGTTTACGGCCATAACCTCTTCCCTGAAGGGAAGGCAGAACCGCAAAATGATGCATCAGTACGCGTCGTCCGTCCCATGTAAGCCAGGAGGTACCGATGATCCTGCTGTTCAAGTCATCTTCCATGATCAGAAATTTTCCGCCCTGGGTATTGCATCGGAGGATAATTTCAGGTGTATCACCACGCTCCATTGTATATATCCCTGTCTCTCTCCAGAGGGCCTCAATCTGCGGAAAATCGCCGGGTTTGTAATTCCGGATGATCATTCCATATTATACTTTGACCACATAAACCTGACCGGTCTCATAACGAATCACCTTTATGGATTCACCTTTCTCAATAAATCCATACTCAGATTTGGCATCATAAAGTTTATCATGTATCATAACCCGACCTGAGGGTCGAAGGACCGTATGAGCTACTCCCACCTCCCCGATCAGGCTTTGCTGTTCGGTTTCCACCCCTATAAAACCGTCTTCAGTGCGTTGTTCACTTTTTAAAGAGAGATTGCTGAAGGCGGTGGTGGTAAGCAGTTTCCTGGTGGCCCAGAGGGAGAATATTACCCCCATCAGCACAGCTACCAGGACCAGGCTTAATGATTTCATCAATATGCCAAGCCCTTCACCTGTAAACTCAGGATTCTCGAATACAACGTTATCGACCAGGCTCAGGGTGAGCCCTGTAATAACAGCAATAATCCCGGCTACACCTGCCACCCCGAAACCGGGAATGGCAAAGATCTCAACCATGATCAGAATAATGCCCACAATAAAGAGGATCAGTTCCCAGTTCTCTGCCATGCCTTCCAGGTAGAGTGGTGCAAAATAGAGCAGGGCGGCTATAATAGAGGCTCCCAGAGCAAATCCAATTCCGGGCGACTGCAGTTCGAAATAGATGCCACCGATGATAATCATAATCAGCACACCGCTCACCATGGGATTGATCAGCAAACCAATCAATTTATCCATTCCGGAAGGGTTATAGGATTTTAGCTCATACTCCTCGATACCGATTTTAGAGATCACCTCCTCGATGGATGTTGCGGTTCCTTCGCAATAACCGTGGGTAATGGCCTCTGATGCTGTAAAGGTCAATACCTGTCCGGTGTCGCTAACTCCCTCCACATAGAGCCTTGGGTCAACCATGGCCTCGGCAATGGCAGGGTCGCGATGCCAGGTAAACAGGGTATCTGTACCTGTTATAAGTGTGTCCTTTCCATGTGCTTCAGCCGTGGCCCTCATGGTGGCTCTCATGTAAGACTGGTATTTGTCAGGCACCTGCTCCCCGGTCTGATTGACCACCGTAGCAGCTCCAATTTTTCCACCGGGTTTCATATAGATGCTGTCACAGGCGATGGCAATCAGGGCACCGGCGGAAGCTGCATTGTCATCAATAAACACATAAACAGGAATGGGTGCATTCAGTAGTTTTGTCCGAATGGAGTCGGCAGCCTTGACATCGCCTCCATAGGTGTTCAGATGAAGAATCACTGCATCTGCATGGAGTGATAAAGCCTCCTCAAAGGCCTCCTGTGTAATGCGCCATGTGGGCGCAGCAATATTGTCCTTGATGGCAAAGGTGTAGACAAGGGTCTTCCTGCCAGAAATAGAATCGGGAAGAGCATTCAATGTCCGGGAACCGGAATCGGTTACACTGGTATCTGGTGCCAGCACCTGGCCGGAAAGTACCAGAACCAGCAGAGCAGCGAGAACCGTATATGTGGTTTGCTTCATAATGAACTGTATATAACTTCAAAAGTAAGAATATTTTCTGCTAAATTTGCTGAAACAAAATTGATTCGAATGGAATTAAATAAACTAACTGCCATCTCACCGGTGGATGGCCGCTACAGGTCAAAAACCGATCCCCTTTCCAGGTACTTTTCAGAGTTTGGGTTGATCAAATACCGGGTTATGGTTGAAGTGGAGTACTTTATTGCACTGTGTATAGCTGGGGTTCCCGGGTTGTCGGATGTAACTTTGGAGCAGCGGAAAGAACTGAGGAAAATCTATACCGGTTTTTCAATTGAGGATGCAGAGAAGGTAAAAGATATTGAGAAGGTGACCAACCATGATGTGAAGGCGGTTGAGTATTTTGTGAAGGAGCAGTTTGAGCAACAGGGGCTAAGCAGATACAAAGAGTTTATCCATTTTGGACTTACCTCACAGGATATCAATAACACAGCCGCACCACTCTCTCTGAAAGATGCCATGCAGATCACCTACTATCCCATGCTGGATCAACTGACCCAGGAGCTGGAGAAACTGGCCACTGAATGGGATCAGATTCCCATGCTGGCACGTACCCATGGACAGCCTGCATCTCCAACAAGGCTGGGAAAAGAGATCCGTGTTTTTATTGAGAGGCTTGATGTTCAATTGGAGCAGCTGGAAGAGATTCCAGTGCCTGCTAAGTTTGGGGGAGCCACAGGGAATATGAATGCCCATGTGGTCACTTATCCGGAGATCGACTGGTTCCGTTTTGGTGAGCATTTTGTGGGTGAGGTGTTGGGTCTGAAACGCTCCTGGCCCACCACTCAGATTGAGCATTACGACAATCTGGCAGCCATGTTCCATGCCTTTGAACGGATCAATACTATTTTACTGGATCTGGCAAGGGATATCTGGACCTATATTTCCATGGACTATTTTAAACAGAAAATTATTAAAGGAGAGATCGGCTCTTCGGCCATGCCCCATAAAGTGAATCCCATCGATTTTGAGAATGCCGAAGGGAACCTGGGTTTGGCCAATGCCCTTTTTTCACATATGGCGGACAAACTTCCCGTTTCCAGGTTGCAGCGCGATCTTAGCGATTC
Source organism: Bacteroidales bacterium (assembly GCA_023135025.1). Taxonomy (GTDB): domain Bacteria; phylum Bacteroidota; class Bacteroidia; order Bacteroidales. The sequence goes on from JAGLTY010000033.1 coordinate 6,826, forward strand.
AACAGTACTTCGCAACCTGGGTGTGCCACTGGGACATACCCTTGTTGCCATGCATTCGATGATCAAGGGTCTCGGGAAACTGATCGTAAACGAGAGTGCCATCCGGGCCGATCTGGAGAGGAACTGGGCCGTTGTGGCCGAGGCGATCCAATCGGTGCTGAGGCGGGAAAAGTATCCCAAACCCTATGAAGCACTTCTGGAACTTACCCGCACCAACGAGGCGGTGACCGGTGATGCCATCCAAAAGTTTATTAAAAACCTGAATACCACACAGGAAGTGAAGGATGAACTGTCCAAAATTACTCCCTGGAATTATACCGGATTGTAGATATGAAAAGATTTTTCAGGCTTCTAAATTACCTGGTTCCCTATAAATGGTATGTGATACAGAATGTTCTGTACAATATCCTGGGGGCTTTCTTTGCCCTCTTCTCTTTTGCCATGGTGATCCCTTTCCTGAGGGTACTCTTTAATAACCAGCCGATGGTGACAGAGCCCATGGAATTCCAGCTAAGCACTGAGTATTTTATGCATACCCTGAACTATTACATTGGAAAAATCATGGAAATGCATGATGAGGCCGGGGTCTTGATTCTTGTAAGTATCCTGGTGGTGATGTTCAGCCTGCTGAAAAACGGATTCATTTTTGCAGCTAATTTTATGCTGGCGCCCATTCGTGCTTTTATGGTGCGGGATATACGGAATGATGTATACAGCAAGGTGCTGAAACTCCCGCTCTCCTATTATACTGAGGCGAGGAAAGGTGATGTGATCGCACGGATCTCCAATGATGTTCAGGAGATCGAAGCTTCACTGCTAAGCTCTCTCCAGATGCTTTTCAGGGATCCCATTACCATCATTATTTACATGGTTATTCTCTTTTCCATCAGTTTTAATCTGACCCTTTTTGTGATCCTGGTACTTCCGCTGGCAGGCTTACTTATCGGACGTATCGGCAAAAGTCTCAGGAAAACCACCTTCAGGGGACAACAGCGTTTGGGTGAATTGCTTGCTCTGCTGGAGGAGACCCTGGGCGGTTTAAGGATTATCAAGGCATTTAACGGTGAGGAGCAGATGAAGGAGCGGTTTTTCAGTACCAATAACCGTTTTGCACTGCTGATCCGGAAGGTGGTGCGCCGAAGGTATCTGGCCAGTCCCATCAGCGAATTTATGGGAACCATTGCGTTGATGTTGATCATGGCTTATGGGGGATCACTTGTGCTTGGAGGATCGGACGAGATGAGTGGAGAGAGCCTGATTCTTTTCCTGATGATTTTCAGCCAGGTTATACCTCCGGCCAAAACCATCTCCACTGCCTGGATCAATATTCAGAAAGGAATGGCATCGGTAGACCGGGTTGATCAGCTGTTGCTGGCTGATGATAAAATTGTGGAAAAGCCGGATGCTGTTGAGGCAGATGGTTTTAATGATTCCATTGAGTTCAGGAATGTTTCATTTAAATATGATAAGGAATATGTACTGAAGGATATCTCCTTCACCATCAAAAAGGGCCAGTCCATTGCCCTTGTGGGTAAATCGGGATCGGGGAAATCCACATTGGTGGATCTGCTTCCCAGGTTTATGGACACTTCCGAGGGCGAGATATATATCGATGGAGTTCCGGTAAGGGATTTCCGTCTGAAATCGTTGCGATCCATAATGGGCATGGTGAGTCAGCAATCGATCCTTTTCAACGACACGTTTCGGAATAACATAGCTTTTGGGAACAGCGAAGGGGCTGACCTGGAGCACATTGTTAATGCTGCAAAGGTGGCCAATGCTCATGAGTTTATAATGGAGACCGAGAACGGGTATGAGGCTGGTGTTGGCGAAGGTGGAGGTAAATTGAGTGGTGGACAGAAGCAACGGATCAGTATTGCCCGTGCGGTGTTGGCCAATCCACCCATACTGATCCTGGATGAAGCCACATCTGCACTGGATACAGAGTCGGAGCGCCTTGTGCAGGATGCTATTATTAAACTGATGCAGAAACGAACCTCCATTGTGATTGCACACAGGCTCTCCACCATCAAGCATGCCGATCTGATCCTGGTGATTGATGAGGGGGAGATTGTGGAGAGGGGAAGCCATGATGAACTGATCAGTAATAAAACGGGTCTATATAGAAAACTTCATTCCATGCAAATGTTTTAGTCTCTTATGAAGATCAGCGGATTTACAATGGGCAAGAATGCCCTTAAGTTATACTATCCCATGCGGCAATCGGTTGAGTCGATTCTGCCCCTGGTAGATGAATTTGTGGTGGCCCTGGGCGATTCAGATGAAGATGATATCACAAGGGCCGAGATAGCAGCCATTGGCAGTGAAAAGATTCGTATTGTTGATACAGTCTGGGATATAGAAAAATATCCCCGAGGCATGGAACATGCACATCAGACCGATATTGCCATGGATCTGTGCAGTGGCGACTGGTTGTTTTACCTGCAATCGGATGAAGTGGTGCATGAAAGGGATCTGGAGAATATCAGGCAGCGCTGTGAGGAGCTGCTGGATGACCACGATGTGGAGGGCCTGCTTTTCCGATACCACCATTTCTGGGGTGATTATGAACATCTCCAGGATGGTCATTGCTGGTATCGCAGGGAGATCCGGATCGTCAGGAACCTCCCTGAGATTCATTCATGGGAGTCAGCCCAGTCATTCCGGAAAATTCCCGGTTTCGACGGAGTGAACTACAGACAGCAGGCCGGGACCCATAAACTGAATGTGGCAAATGTGGACGCTGAGATTTTCCACTATGGTTGGGTACGCCCGCCCAGGGTTATGCAGAATAAGATCAAGGCATTCAGTATCAACCACCGCGGAAGGGAGAGCGTGGCAAAGATGGAGGCAGCTCACCATTTCGATCATATTTTCGATTATGGGAACCTCTCCAAATATACCAGGTATGAGGGGACCCATCCGGCTGTTATGCAACCATGGATGGAGAAGTTTGACTGGAAGGAGCAACTTCGTTTTACCGGTCCGACACAGAGCCTGAATCCCTTCAGAGCCAAGCATGATAAACTCAAATACCGTGTAGTAACCTGGATCGAGAAGAATTTATTGGGAGGACGACGCCTGGGCGAATTCGCCAATTTCATTCTGTTGAAGAGGTAGCTAATTGCTGATCAAATTACCCTCTTTGTCATACTTCTTTTTTCCAGGCAGCTCCTCGCCTGTATCAAAAGTTACCTCCTCATACAATTCGCCGGTTTCGTAATAGCGTTTGGTAACCCCGTTCTTTCTGTTCTGATAATAGGTGGTATGCTCGTAGATCTTTCCACTTTTAAAGAACCAGATAGCAATCCCGTGTTTGCGACCATGCTCATAGGTGATTTTGGAATGGACCGTTACACCGTCCTCGTAGAAATTGACTTTGACCCCATGAACATACCCCTTATCATCAACAGGGTTGAGGCTGGAAAGGGTGCCATCCTCACGCCTTTTTTTAACCAACTGAGGCGTGTTTTCTTCAGTAGGTTGTTCCGTTTGTTCCTTTCCCTGGTTGCAGGAACCGATCAGGATGGAGAGGCAAAAGATCAGCAGCAGGTGGAGATGTTTTTTCATTTGGGAGCAGGGATTAAGTAAGTAAATATACCCGATTTTCTTTTATCCGCAGCAAAGCTACGGGGAACCGGGTTTTTACGAGCTCAGCGCAGCTCATGCGCGAGCGGGATTCAGATACATATTCGTTCCATTGGTCTCCACTTTTGGATCTCCGGTCAATATATAGGGGCTAACATGGTTATTCTCTGCTTCTAATTTGATATTTTTGATATTGGAATTTCAACTTAACTCTTATTTCTTCTGGGAATGGAATATACAATTCATGAGCAGAATGGTGTGATCGTTTGCCGCTTTTCGGGTGAAGTCCGGTTGGAGGATATGATCGAATCCTGGAATAGTGTATTTGCCACTTATACCAACCTGAAAGATTACAAAGGTATCGTCAACATTTACCTGGATGCCGAGGTAAAACATGAAGATAACAACCTGAATGTCATTGTGGAATATCTGAAAGGGTACCTGGATCATCTGAGGGATCTGAAAATTGCCATTGTAATGGATACCCCAATGGTGACCAGTACTATTATCATTGGACAGAGGATGAAGCGCCTGCAAATCAAGCCGTTCGCTACTGAGAAGGCTGCGCTGGAGTGGGTCCGGCTTTAGCCGGGATCCATCACAGTTCTTTGATCTGTATCACCTCGTTCAGCAGCTCATCTCCATTTCTGAAGGTTTTTTTAATTCATTCTTCAGTATGTTTGGAAATTTCATATGTCAACTTGATTTCTATTGAGTGTCGGTATAATATGCTTATATTTATTGTATTGCCGCTATTGGCAGTAGAA
>JAGLTY010000330.1 GCA_023135025.1 Bacteroidales bacterium
ATGATCAGAACTGATATAATAGCAGGTTTAATTCTTTTTGTGGTTCTTGCCCTGAATGGGATTACCATTCTTCATGTTAATCAGCGATATGGCAAATATCAGAATCAAACGCTATTGTCGCAGTCCCAGCTCTATGGGGAGCATATGGAGACTACACTTCTGCAGTTCTCCAGCGATATCAACCAGGAGCTGCATATGTATCTTGATTCAGAGATTTTTAGCGATCCGGATAAGTTCCAGGAAGCCACCCGGCGTCTTCAACTTTTCTATACCAAGTACCGGGAACTGATCACCAAGATATCGGTATATGATAATTATAAAAACTTCTATGCACTCTATCTTGAGGCAAATGATAACTTTGGAAAGGAGGACGTTTTTGTGGTGGACAGCTTCGCGACCCGAAGGCAAAAACCGCTCTCCCCAATCGAAAAGGTGGAACAGAATGGTTCCATTCTTGAATACTATTATCCATATTTTGACCAGGATATGGTTAAGGGCAATGTGGTTGTTCAGTTGGACCTGCAACGGTTTATCGAAAAGATTTTCAAATTCTATCCCCACGGCACTAGCATGAACTGGCAATGGATTCTTGGATCAGATGGAGAGATTATTATAGATAATTGTAGCACCGACTCTGTTTATATAGAGGACCTTCAAATTCTGACCGATAGTGTAAATGCGGAAGCCAGCGGATTGATCGAACACTCAATGATTGTTGAAGATGGGAAGAGGGAGAAGGTCTACACAGCATATTATCCACTGAGTATCTATTCCGGGAAGATGGGGATCATGTTCTCCACAGGCAGGGGAGAGATATATAAGTTATATATCAGGAACAACCTGATGGTTGGTATCATAACCCAGTTACTGATTACAGGCCTGGTCATTTATCTGCTTCTGGTGATGGGCAGGCAAAGGAGACTGAAGAAAAGTCTGATGCTTTCAGAGATTGTGTTAAAGCAGATTATTGAGCATTTTCCCATGGGGATCTTAATTATTGATAAAAAGAATATTATTCGCAATATCAATAGTGCAGGCCAGAGGATGTTGTTTCTGGGAAAGTCCAGTGACCTGGTGGGAAAAGATTTTTCAAAGCAGTTTCTGGTTTCAAACAGATACCTTCTGAGTGATGGTCCCAGCCCTTTTATGGACGATTCTCATTACCTCCATTATGAAAAGGATGGAATGGAAACAGTGATATACAGGTCTGAGAAGGCCGCCAATATTGGAGGGGAAGAGTTAAAGCTCATTGCACTTATTGATGTCTCTCAACTTGAGAAATCGAGGAAAGGGGAGGTCGCTGCCAATAAGGCAAAATCCGATTTCCTTGCAGCCATGAGTCACGAGATTCGTACACCCATGAACGGGATCCTTGGAATGGTCAACAGCCTGCTTGAACAGAAAACAGATAATGAACTTCAGGGAAAGATTGAGGTCATTAAAAGATCTGCTGAACTGTTGATGACCATCATTAATGATATTCTCGATTTTTCAAAAATTGAGGCGGGCCGTATGATGTTGGAAGAGATTCCTTTCAACCTGGTTGAGGAGATGGAACTAGTGGTTGAGCTGTTTAAACCGCTTGCTGAGGAGAGAGGATTAAAACTGCATATCGACATTCGTCCCGATGTACCCAATAAATTGATCGGGGATCCATTCAGGTTGCGACAGGTTATCTCCAATCTGGTAAGTAATTCGGTTAAATTTACCGAGAAGGGAAAGATCGTCATCGGGGTTACCCTGATGGAATCCTTTAAGAATCATGTGAATATTCTTTTTACTGTTGAAGATACGGGGATTGGAATCCCAAAAGACCGGATCAAGGAGATTTTTGGTAGTTATACGCAGGCCAGAGGTTCGGTACAACGCAAATTCGGGGGAACAGGTTTGGGAACGGCTATTGCCAAGCAGCTGGTAGAACTGATGCATGGTGAGATCTGGGTGGAGAGTCCCTCCACAATCAAAATTGATGACGAGTGTCCCGGATCAAAGTTCAGTTTCACTATTGAAGCTTACTCCAATGAGAGAATCCCCAAGGTATTTGATTTTAGTCGCATTGCCAGGCTCAGTGAAATCAATGTGCTGGTACTGACAAAAGAGTCTGATCCGGAAAGGAATACCATGGCCCGTATGTTACAAAAATTTGGCTTGAAAGTGGTAACCAAGATTTACCAGGACAGCACTGTCGACAGTGTGATTCATCATCTGCAGGTTAAATCGGAGGAGTACCAGCTGATTGTACTGGTGGATAAAAATCAACTGGATGGATTTGCCCTGGCCCAGGGGATGAAAAACAGCAACCTGATCGACCTCTATCCAATAGTACTGGTAAGTTCTAACGATAGGACTGGCAATTATAAAACCTGTCGTAAGCTTGGTATAGATTACTACCTGATCGAGCCTTTTGAGACCAAAGAGGTTACTGATATCCTGGATGAAAATTTTCCTGGTATTGAAGACCGGAAGGTTCTGGAGCCCATGATCAATGCCCTACCCGAAACGCTATCTATCCTGTTGGCCGAAGACAATCTTATCAATCAGAAGGTGGCACAATCTATTTTTAAGAATATCGGTTACGAGATCGAGATTGCCAAAAATGGTGAAGAGGCAGTTAAAATGGTGGAGAAGCAGAAATTCGATGTGATTTTTATGGATTTGCTGATGCCTGAAATGGATGGGTACCAGGCTGCTGAACAGATCAGAGAAGCAGGGCATACCCTCCCCATCGTTGCCATGTCGGCCAATGAAACTGATGAAACCAGACGTGCTGCATTTGAGGTCGGCATGAATGATTACCTGATGAAACCGGCCAGGGTGGAGAGCATTAAGCAGTTATTAATCAAACTATTTTCAACAACAATTTAGAGTCATGCGATCACATGATTTAGATTACAGGATTATCGGAGATGATATCCAGCTGGTTGAGATTGAACTTGACCCCATGGAAACCGTTATCGCGGAGGCAGGAACAATGATGTATATGGACAGCCAGATAGGTTTTGACACAAAGATGGGCGACGGATCAGAACCCAATCATG
>JAGLTY010000331.1 GCA_023135025.1 Bacteroidales bacterium
ACAATCAACTACGGTATAGTTAACTCCTGACAGGGTTTTATAGGTCACCTTTTTATCGTCTGCAGGTTTTGTACAGATCAGTTCAAGCACCACACTCCTGTCACCGCAGGGTGACTGCGCCACAATGCTGGTGGCTGGCAGACTGGAGCCACAGAGGTTCAACAGGTGATTCCTGATAATGGCCGAACGCTCTTCATATTCGTCCCGCGAATGTGCTGAGATAAAGAAGGTCTGTTGCGTCACAAAGAGTCTCAAATCCTCCTCCTGGTGGATAAACTCCAGAAGCTGCTCAATGCAACTGGTTACCTGCTCCTTAAAGTCGGCCCCTGATGCAGGGACTATATGATCGAAATTAAAACCGTTTAGAGTGTGAGAGTCACTCCTCATAATAATCTGTTCTACCATGCTCAGCTTGCTCTAAAATTCGATAAGATCACAAATATAGAAATTTTCCAGAAGTGCAAATCTTAACAAATGTTAAAGAATGACTACAGTTCCAGGATCCTGATGTTCTTAAAGCTTACCTCATCCCCATGATCCTGCAGCAGGATATGTCCGCTCTTTGCCTCACCAAATGCGGGCCATGTGGCATACTTACTATAGGCCACCAGCGCTTTCCACATCTGGGTTCCACGCTCATACTCCACCACCTTGATCCCGTTCAGGTAATGGGTCACCTCTGCACCTCTTACCACGATACGGGCACGGTTCCATTTTCCAACCCCGTTAAAACGTTTCTCTGTGTTGTCCTGACCGTATAGCAGCGCATCTGCTTTAATCAGATCGTAGAGGGAGGCCACTGTACGGTTTCCGGCTATGCCCTTTTTTGCATCAGGATGGTTCTTATCATCCAGAATTTGAAACTCACATCCAATGGCAGAACCGGCTCCTGTGTTCAGGTCAGGGTCCACAAAGTATTTAATGCCGCTGTTGGCACCTTTGGTGATTTTAAAATCCACCTCCAGGATAAAGTCTTTGTATTTCTTAATGGTGACGATATCGCCGCCATGAGCCGACTCTCCGCCGTCGCTCTTCTCCACAGTCAGCAGGCCCTCCTCCATGCTCCACCCTTTCTCAGGGAAACTCTCCAGCCTGGCACCTCTCCATCCTTCACTGCTCTTCCCGTCCCAGAGGAGTTTCCATCCCTCCTCCTTCTGGAGCGGAGTAAGTGCATTGGTCAGGTAACTCACTTCGGGCGACAGGTTCACATCGGACTTCATATACTTTTTGGGCTCTTCGGTCACGATCCGGATATTTTTCCAGCGAATCTCTTTTCCTTCCAGTGCCGCATTATTACCGATCCCGTGCACCTGCAGGGCAATAAATCCCTCCTGACGGGCATCATCTACCAGATTGGCGAAATTGACCCCGTTGATATAGGTGCGTATGGTACTGCCCACAGCCTCCACACGGATCTTGTTCCACTCTCCACGTCTGTTCTCTTTTGTAACGCACATATGATACGACATGGGATAGAGCCAGCCACGTGATGCCTCCTCATAGATACCTCCTGCCCAGGGCCTGCTATCATGGTCATCACACTCCACCTGGTAACCATTGACCCGCTCAGTACCATCGGGCTGCAGGGCCACACTTCGGATCTGTACACCGGAGTTAAGTCCATGATCCATCTTCATCTCGTACTCCAGGATGAAATCACTATATACCTTTTTGGTGGCCATAAAGGTGTTGGGCGTTCCTCTCCTGGATACCCCTATCACCTCTCCGTTTTCCACCCGGAACTCGGCCGATCCATCCAGTTTCTCCCACCCTTTCAGGTTCTTCCCGTTAAAAAGATTGACCCACTCCTGGGCATTGAGTGTGGCTGCTGAAGCCATCATCATCAATATCAGAATATTTCGTTTCATCATGGAATATATGTTTCGTAATTGTCAGTGCCTACTGTTCCGATGAAAGCATCGGATTGGTGTAATATATCTTCTCATTGAATTCAAAATCGTACAGCGTCACCTCTCTCAGAAGATAGTAGGACTCCCAGTAGTTCTCAATGGAACGGATGTAGTCGCGCTTTGCCCCTTCCCGCTCCTGCAGGGAGATATTCAGATCGGTAATGCTAATCTCCCCGTTCTGGAACTTTTTCAGTGCGATCTTGTAGCCCTCCTCTGCCACTTTGTCGGCTGCTTCTGCAGTGGCAATCTGAGACTTGATCAGGTTGAACTGCTCCACCTGGACCACCACCCTGCGTTCAAAATCCTGCCTGTCCTGGTCAACATCATACAACACCAGTTCCCGCCGTGATTCGGCAAGTTTCACCCTCGATTCGGAGCGGCCCCAATCCATAATCGGCACACTCAGTGCCAGCCTTATATTCTGTTGTTGTTCGGGATTTTCATAGATTCCGCCAAAATCATCTGCGCTGTTGGATACTCCGTAGCTCATATTCAGTGTTGCATTCACTCCTGCACTCCGCTTAGCCGCAGTGAGGTCCCTGTCAGCCTGGATCAATCTCCTCTCGAATTGCGGCGTCTCCTTCCGGTTATCAAGCGACTCTCTTAAAGCCACCCCCGGATCCACCTCCCAGAGGAGCATATCCAGGGGGATGATCAACTCTATGACCTGGTTCTGGTCAAGGCCAATATATTTCTTAAGTTCATAATCGGCATTCTTCAGATCGATCCGGGCATTGTTCAGGGCCTTCTGGGCATTAAACACGGAGAGCTGTATCCTGGAAAAATCATTCCCTGAAATATTTCCCAGCTCCTTCTTCACATCAGCAATCTTCAGGTTGTCCCTGCTGTTGGCAAGGTTACTCTCTGCCAGTGAATAGTTGGTCTGGATCTTCAAATAGTTGAAAAAACGGGCAGTGGCATTGTAGGAGATCTCCTCAATCGACTCAATAAACCGTTTCTGAGCCTCTTCGTAGATCAGCGGTTCGGTCATCCGTGTCCATTTCATCCAGTTATAGGCGAAAAGGGGCTGGGAGATCCCTACACTCACAGGGTATCCGGAAAATCCCACCGTGCTGTTGTTAAAATCCTGCAGTCTGGTGATCCCGGTCGCGGCATACACATT
>JAGLTY010000332.1 GCA_023135025.1 Bacteroidales bacterium
GGTATTGACAGAACCGAAAATTTTACCCTTTGTACTGGTCTTTGCACCAATGGTCAGGGAAACTTTTTTCAGCTCTTCGGCCAGTTGCATGGCAGCCTCTTTCAGTTGCTCCTCTTTGTGAGCGCGCTGGCGGAGGATCTCCTCGTGGACCTTCTTATTCTGTGCAGTGGCATTGATGGCATATCCTTTTGGAATCAGGTAATTCCTGGCATAACCATTCTTCACTGCAACAATATCGTCCTTATGTCCCAGATTGGGCATGTCCTGTTTTAAGATCACATTCATTTTAAATTCCTCCTTTTACTTTAACATATCAGTTACATAAGGAAGCAGTGCCAGGTGGCGTGCACGTTTGATGGACACTGCAATTTTTCTCTGAAATTTCAGCGAAGTACCGGTCAGGCGCCTCGGAAGAATTTTCCCCTGCTCATTCAGGAACTTCTTCAGGAACTCGGGATCTTTATAGTCGATGTATTTGATACGGTTCTTTCTGAACCTGCAATACTTCTTTTTCTTAATCTCTACCGTTGGCGGAGTTAAATATCTGATTTCTGAATTATCCTGTGCCATTATGCGTTCTCCTGTTTTTGTTCTGCTGATTTTCTTGCTCTTTTCTTCTCTGCATAAGCCACCGCGTATTTCTCCATTTTCATGGTAAGAAATCGAAGGATTCGTTCATCCCTGCGGTACTCAATTTCAAGTTTAGCGATCAGGTCGGGTTCAGTCCTGAACTCGATCAGATGATAAAATCCGGTGGATTTTTTCTGAATGGGATAGGCCAGTTTTTTCAAACCCCAATCCTCTTCATAAACGATTTCACCTTTGCTATCGGTGATAATCTTTTTGAATTTTGCAACCGCTTCCTTCATCTGGCTTTCAGACAAAACGGGAGTAGCAATGAAAACGGTTTCGTATTGATTCAACATGTATAAAAATTTAGTTAATAAAAAATCGACTGCAAAAATAGGAAGTTTTTGAGTAACAGCCAAAAAAAGAGCGTTTCTTTTCGATATGCCTCTGACTATGCTCTGTTTCGATCGGCTAGATTATCGACTTTATAGAGTTAGTTTGTTATCTTAGCATCCGCATATGGAGAAATTTATTGTTTCGGCCAGAAAATACAGACCAGCGAGTTTTGTTGATGTGGTAGGTCAGCCTTCCATCACCACAACGCTCAGGAACTCAATATTAAATAACCACCTCGGACATGCCTACCTTTTCAGCGGTCCGCGAGGGGTGGGAAAGACCACCTGCGCCCGGATTTTTGCCAAAACCATCAACTGCGAAAAAATCTCTGATGCCGGAGAAGCATGTAACCAGTGTGAATCGTGCATGTCGTTTAATGAGAACCGTTCATACAGTATTCATGAACTGGATGCTGCTTCCAACAATTCAGTAGATGATATCAGGACCCTTACGGAACAGGTGAGGATTCCTCCACAGATAGGCACCTATAGTATATATATAATAGATGAGGTACACATGCTCTCCCAGGCTGCATTTAATGCTTTTCTGAAAACCCTGGAAGAGCCCCCTGCCCATGCCATATTTGTTCTGGCTACCACGGAGAAACATAAGATTATACCCACCATCCTCTCCCGTTGTCAGATTTTTGATTTTAACCGGATCAGGGTTGAAGATGCGGTGGATTACATGAAGCAGATTGCTGACAAAGAGAAATTGGTTTATGAGGAGGATGCATTGCATGTCATTGCCCAGAAAGCAGATGGGGCCATGCGGGATGCGCTCTCTATTTTTGACCAGGTGGTCAGTTTTTCAGATGAGAAGATCACCTACCAGGATGTAATTAAGAATCTCAATATCCTGGACTATGAGTACTTTTTTAAGCTCACATTCTCCTTGCTTGAGGGTGATGTGGCATCGGCCATGCTCCTTTTTAATGAGATTCTTGCCAGGGGATTTGATCCCCGCAATTTTATCAATGGTTATGCGGCACACCTGAGGGACCTGATGGTATGTAAAAATCCTGAAACGGTTCAGTTGATGGAGGTTGGAGCGGGGATCAAGGAGAAGTACCTGACACAATCGGCGGAGGTATCGTTACCATTTCTCTATTCGGGACTGGAGATTTGCAACCAGGCCGATATTCAGTTCAGAAGCAGCAGGAACCAGCGGCTAACCATTGAGCTGGCACTGATTAAACTGGCCAATCTTACTGAGGTTTCAAAAAAAAAAGCAGTAATTGAACCTGAAACCGAACCGGTTTCCAAACCAGTTCAACAACCAACAACTGAACCTGTTGCATCAACGTCGCTACCTGAGTCTGGTACCCAGCCTGAGAATGGTGCCAGCAGTCTGGTCAGAACTCCGGGTATCTCCATAAAAGATAGTCTGAAAGGCACCTCCACAGCCAGCGCACCGGTAGAGGATCTCCATTCAGAACCGCCAGAACAGAAGGAGCCTGTGGAGGAGAAACCAGCATCGGCCGACCCCGATGCTATTATTCATGCATGGAACGATTATGCTGCATCAATTGAGAAGAACAAACCGCGTATATACAGTACGTTGATTCATAACAGGCCTGTGGTAAGGGCCGATGGAGCGGTAATGGTGCTGTTAAACAGCGAAGCTCAGCGGGATAATTTTGTAAAAAAAATAAAGTCGGAATTGGTGGAATATATTCAGAATGCTACCGCTCTCTCGACAGTTGAGATCATTACCGAAGTGTCTGAAAGCTCGCAGAATGGAAAAAAGATTTACACCGAGCAGGATAAAATGGAATTTCTGATCAGGAAGAACCCTGAGCTGGGAAAGCTCAAATCGCGCTTTAACCTTGATTTTGACGATTGAACATTAAAGATTTATAATTGTAATTTAATAAGTAAACCATAATCATATAGACATGACCGGAGAAAAGATTACCAATCAGCTGGGGAAAATTACTGTTCCCGACTTTCCCATTGTTCCATTTATTGAGGGAGATGGTACGGGCCCCGACATCTGGGCCGCATCTGTCAGGGTATTGGATGCTGCTGTTGAGAAAGCGTACCAGGGTAAAAGGAAAATC
>JAGLTY010000333.1 GCA_023135025.1 Bacteroidales bacterium
CATATCATCGGCCCAGGTCTCCTCCCCATACCGGTAAGGTGCCCCGTATGAGTTGCCCTGTTGAAATCCCTCTTTCTCCTTTCCCAGCAAATAGAGTGTTTTTGCAGCCTCCAGGCACCTGTTGGCAAACAGCGGATCATTTAGCTCTTCTCTCCATATCCTTGCGGCAAGGGCCATGGCAGCAGCTGAACGGCCCGCAAGATTGGAGAGACCAGTGGCTTCACTCTGGTAGAGCTTTAGTCCCTGTGGCTCACCGGTGGCAAAATAGGCCGGCCGGTAACTGTTCTCTCCCCAGCCGTAATCGGATCGATCCTGATCGGGCATTTTCCACCCCACATGATCGCGGTCGTCGGCTACCTGGTGCACCAACTGGTCCGGAGCAGGATGCAGTTTATGGATCCACTCCAGTCCCCATCTGGCCTCATCCAGCAGATCCGGGATCCCGTTGGTACCGGGCTGACCCAGTGCATTGGTACGATCGGAAAACCGTTGGGGATAGAGTTCATATGCAAGCAACATATGCGCCGTGGCATAACTACCTGTAATCAGGTATTTGAGCTGATCGCCTGCATCATGCCACCCCCCGCTTACATCCACATAGGTAGAATCGGGCATTGGACCATAAAAGGAGCGACCATCGTGCTGGTGACATACCATATCCAGGGTTGGATTGTATCCGCAGCGTTGCTGACGCATAAAACCGAGCAGCTCCTCCTGGAGATGATCATAGGCTTGATCAGAGATTTCAAACTGCCCGCTTTGGCTTCCCGACCTCTCCCCTTCCAGCAGATAGGATCCTGGCTCGATAACCCGGGTAAAATCAAATGTGTAGTAGTAATCAAAGGCACCCCAGCCCTCCGCCTCACACCTCTTTGGCCGGACGCTATAGATCACCTCTCCTGATTCTGCATGGATCACGGCATACTTCTCTCTCACCGGTCCGGTAGAGAAAAGAATAGCAGACTTTTGCTCATCAGCCAGGTAACCTACCTGGTTGATACGAATATAAATCTCACCCTGTTTATCCACTGCTCCTCCCCCGTTCCACATGGGAAACAACAGGAGCCATATTTGAAGAAAAATAAATAACATAAAGTATAAAGTTATCTTTTTTTCATGCTAAATTGCATTCACTCTCAACACTTTTCTGAATGATAGCTTTCCGCTATTTTTGTATGAAGCACCGTCTGATGAAACATCTTACATGGACACTACTGCTGCTGTTATCTACTTTTCACGGGCATGCACAATTTTCAGGCGGAGGAGAATCGAATCCCGGCCTGGAAACACACAAAGAATCACTTGAAAAGTTCAGAGAGATGCGATTTGGAATGTTTATTCACTGGGGGCCTGTATCCCTAAAGGGAGAGGAGATCTCCTGGTCGCGAGGGAAACAGATTCCAAAAGATGAATATGATAACCTGTATAAGGAATTTAACCCGGTACATTTCAATGCTGCGGATTGGGTGAGTGCTGCCAAAGCAGCCGGGATGCAATATATTATTATTACAAGCCGGCATCATGACGGTTTCAGTCTCTGGGACAGTCAATATACTGATTATGATATGGCAGCCACCCCCTATGGCAAAGGGATACTGAAGGAGCTGGCGGAGGAGTGCGAGGAACAGGGGGTCAGGTTCGGAACCTACTACTCTATCTGTGACTGGTATCACCCCGATTATCCTGTAATTTATCCGGCTCCTGACTACAGCTTCAATGAAGCCAGGAGCATGGACTCAGCTACACAGCTGCAAATGGAGCGGTATATCACCTTTATGAAGAACCAGCTTAATGAATTGATCAGGGATTATAACACTTTCCTGATATGGTTTGATGGAGAGTGGGAATGGGCCTGGACCCATGAAATGGGAATGGATATGTACGCATACCTCAGGGAGCTGAAGAGCGATATCCTGATTAATAACAGGGTGGATAAAGGGAGAGCAGGTATGGAAGACAAATCCAGGAGTGCGGTCTTCGCCGGCGATTTTGCCACTCCGGAACAGAAAATCGGCGATTTTGATAATGAATTTGCCTGGGAAACATGTATGACCATTGGAGAGCAGTGGGCATGGAAACCCAATGAGAAACTGAAATCAAAAAAAGAGTGCATCCATACCCTGTTGCAGACCATCGGGGGGGATGGAAACCTGTTGTTCAATGTGGGTCCCATGCCCGATGGCCGGATTGAAAAGCAGCAGGTGGATCGTCTGACCGAAATAGGCCAGTGGCTCTCCATCAACCAGGAGGCGGTATATGGAACTCGTGGCGGTCCCTATCTCCCATCTGAACAGATGGTCAGCACTTATAAAGAGAACAAAATCTATCTCCATCTGCTAACCAACCCTGGAAGAGAGTTGGTCCTGCCTGTGGAGGAGGGAACCGGTATCAAGAGTGCCTGTTTCCTTCAGGACAACTCTCCCCTGAAGATTCACCACGACAATGAAACTGTTACCCTGACCCTGCCCGAAAGACTACCGGATGAGGTTGCAACTGTTATTGTACTCACTCTGGATAGGTCTGCCACTGAAATCGACTTAATTAAAATATTATAACCACTTTAACAACAACACCGATATGAAAACATTCTTGAAACTGACCTCTATTCTGCTGCCGGTTCTTGCAATTATGATTGTTATGGGAGCATGCACTCCATCAGATGAACGGAGTGAAGAGACCCTGTTCAAGGCCAGGGAGCTCTTCCCGGAACCTCCCAGGCCCGATGGCCAAACTGATGTGATCGAGCTGCGCTGCGAACCCATTGATACGGTCAGTGTGGCCTTTATCGGTGTGGGCTCCAGGGGCAAAGGCGCAGTACGCCGCTACACCTTTCTTGAAGGAGTGAAGATTGTGGCATTGTGTGATGTGGTTTCGGAAAACCTGGATAAGTCCCAGGAGATCCTTCAGGAGCGCGGATTTCCTGAAGCAGATGTCTATTCCGGACCAGAGGACTGGAAAAAGGTGTGTGAAAGGGAGGATGTGGACCTGGTCTATGTCTGCACACACTGGGACCT
>JAGLTY010000334.1 GCA_023135025.1 Bacteroidales bacterium
CTGTAAAGCCGGGGATGGATCGGGTAAGCAGGAACGGCAGGGTTCCGAAAAGTGAAAAGAGGATCCATGCCCCTGTTACAATAACATAGCCATCCCTCCGGTTCACTTCCAGATCGGTTTTTCTTACCGGCAGGTAGGCTGCCAGGCCAACAATTATGGTAATGGCACCTGACAGCAGAAACTGCACAAAATCCTTCTCCCCAAATATCAGCGACACGGGGAGAGTAAGCCACATGAAGAACCCTTCAGTGATCAAAATCAAACCTAAGATCCGGACAATGGTTCTGTGGTTCAGCATCAGTTCCTAGTTGAAAAACTTGCCAATGGTCTGGATCACTCCTGGCAGGGCGAAAACCACCACACGGTCGTAGGGTTTAATATGCGTTTCTCCATGGGCAATGAATGCATTCTTTCCCCTGATCACACCACCGATAATGGCCTCCCGTGGAAAATCAATCTCTGCCAGTGACCCTTTAGTGGCAGGTGCATCAGGTTTCACTATGAACTCCATCACTTCAGCCGCTGTACCTGTTAGACATTTGATGCTTGATACCTCTTCCGACATGGTAAACCGGAAGATCCGGCTGGCAGTAATCAGTTTTTTGTTGATGATGGTATCCACACCAATATTTTCGGCCAGGTGGATATAGTCTATGTTCTCTACCTCGGCAATGGTTCTTTTCACGCCCAGGTGCTTGGCCAGCAGACAGGAGAGTATATTGGTCTCTGCGTTCCCTGTTACTGCAATAAAGGCATCCATTTTTTCCAACCCCTCCTGGCGCAACAACTCCATATCGGTACCATCCCCATGGATAACCAGCGTATTACTCAGAATGTTTGAGAGCGTGTAACTCCGCTGACGGTCCTTCTCTATGAGTTTCACATAGTGCTGTTTTCCCAGGGCATCGGCTGTCTTCCTTCCAATCCGGCTTCCTCCCAGAATCATGATATCGCGTACCTCGAACTGCTTCTTACCTGAGTATTTGTATAGCTGTTTCAATCCCGTCCGGCTGCTGATTACATAAACCAGGTCGCCATTTTCAAACCGGTCATCCCCTGAGGGTACAATGGTTTGTGTCCGCCTGGTAATGGCCACCGCCCTGTATTCCAGGCCATCATCGCCCGGGGCAAGTTCCCGCAGGGTTTTATTGATAATAGGAGCATCCTCGTCAAGCCTGATCACGTACATGTGGAGTTTTCCGCCTCCAAACTCAACCACCTCTGTACTACCTGTCTCCGAAAGCAATCCCACAATCTCACGTGCAGCAATCTTTTCGGGGTAGATCATATAATCTATACCCAGATTTTCAAAAATCTCTTTGTTAGCTGGCAGGAGATACTCCTGGTTATCAATTCTGGCAATGGTCTTTTTGGCTCCGAGCCTTTTACTGAGAATGGCCGAATTTACATTAACATCCTCCGAAGAGGTGACACTGATCAACAGATCGGCCTTCCCAATTTTCGCCTCCTTCAGGTGGGCAATGGAGTTGGCATTACCTTCAATAGTCAGCACATCCAGTGTGCTTCCAATGGTCTTCAGGCGATCGCCATCGTTATCAATCACAACCAGGTCGTGTTCCTCATGACTGAGCATCTTCGCCAGGTGTGTTCCGACTTCGCCAGCTCCGGCAATTACAATACGCATAATCTATAAAAAAACAACATGGCAAAATAACAGATAATTGTCCAATAGTACACATGGAAATCCCTTTTTTTACCATCTTTTCACATAGGCTCCAGAGCGATCTGTCAAATAAATCCGATCCCATTTAGCGTTCATTCTCTCTTTATACCAGCTGCGGTTCGATCCATCTATCACAAGTTCAATATTCCGCATCCAGCTTTTTTTCTGCAGGCCGTCAAAAAAAGGTTCGCCCGAAAGAAGGATGAAATCGGGCCGGTCAGGATGATAGCCTCCGGAATCACCATAAACAGTCTCCCACACATTCTCCTTCACATCTTCCCTGACTACCAGGCCACCATAATGACAACCACCCAACAACCATACTCCCTCCGTAACATTTAAACAGGCAGAAATCCTCCCTGTGATCTCCATGGAATCCCCTACCTCATACAGCCGGTTTTCATAAACCCTTCTGCTCCAGGAAACATCTCTGTACGCCTTCATATAGTCCAGTGATGTGCTGTCCCTGTACCAGCAGTAGTGATCCACCATCGCTCCCTCCCGGATGATGACCATGGAGGCTCCGCTGAAATGGGTTATTACCAGTTCGGAAGAGAAGTGGCGGTTCAATCCGGAAAACGAGTTCCATACCAGGGAACCTGAAGTCAAAAACAGAATCAGATACCAGGGAATCCTGCTTCTGCCATGAAAAGCGATCATCATCAACAGAAGAACCAAGAGCCAGATCGAGAGTGTCACTCGATCCAGTTGCAAACCATCCAACAGAGCGCCGGGTATGGAGGAGAGGTGCTCCATGGAGCGGTTCATCAGGAGGGCCAGCTCTACAAGCATGAAATTGAAAAACTCCTCCAGGATACCAGCTGATATAAAAGGAACCGAGCAGACAAAAATGGCAATCAACATACTGAGCATGGGTACTGCAACCAGGCTGGTTATTAATGAATAGAGGGGTAACTGGTGGAAATAGAAGATCACAAGGGGAGCTGTGGCGAGCTGGGCCGCCAGGCTCACGGAGGTGGCTTCCCATACCCAGCGCAAAATCCGGTTCTTCACCCGGATCACTCTCCTGGTAAGCGGGTGAAGGGTTACGATGCCGATAATGGCTGAGTAGGAGAGCTGGAATCCAACATCCATAAGTCTTAACGGCTCAATCAGCACCAGGAGAAAAGCCGACACCAGGATCCCATTCACTGAGTGGATTCGCTGTCCCATCATCCTGCTGGCGGAAAAAAAGGAAAACATGGTCACGGATCTGCATACAGAAGAGGAAAATCCGGTAACAAATGCATAAAACCAGAGGAGGCCAACCACTGCCACTGTTCTCTGTTTCTCATTC
>JAGLTY010000335.1 GCA_023135025.1 Bacteroidales bacterium
ATAATGGCCCCCTCCCTGATGTAGACGGGATACTCTTCAAGGGGAAAGTCCCTTTCAATCGTAACAGGTCCTTCAATGATCTCCTGATCATCATACCAGTATCTCCAATTTCCTCCGGGCAGGCGAACAGTGTTTTTCAGGTCATCCTTGTAAATGGGCGCTACCAACAGGTGATCTCCGAACATGAAATGATATTTTCCTTTGACGTGTCGTTGCAACACTTTGCCCCCCCGGTGAGCTTCCACCACTGAACTATAGATATAGGGAACCAGCTCGGTATGCAGCCATGCGTATTCACGTATGATCTCCAGCTCCTGCTCGCTTCTTTTCCATAATGCACGTTCCCCGTGTCCGCCATTTAAAAATAGTCCGCAGAAGGTGGAAAACTGGGCCCAGCGAATATAGAGGCGCGGAGGAATCGCACCTCCTGAGAATCCCGCCACATCCGATCCAATGATACTGTAGCCGAGTTTTGCACTTTGAAGGATACTTTCAATGGCAGATTCAAATCCCTCTATGCCTTTCAGTGCTATATCCTTTTTCTGGCCTTCTGAATCCTCAGATGGGCTGCTCACTTTCCAGTGATGCTCCTGATCCCCGACCCAGTTGACCGGTGATGCATCAATAGGAGCAAAGCCCTCGGGATGAAAATCCCGGTCCATAGAACGGGAGAGGGTAACAAACTCCGGGTTTTGTTCCAATCCGTGCAAATACTCCTGGCGGTAGTACAGGTCCATATAGTTACGGGTGGTCGTGATCCCCTTATGTGATCTCATATATGGTATGGGAACGGGACCTATCTTACTTGAGAAGAGCGTAGCTGAACCATCCAGTTTCCAACCGTCAATGCCATAATTGAAAACTTTTTGCTGAAGCCCGTGCCACCATTTGAGGGCTTCCGGATGGGTATAATCGATAAATCCACCAGTACCCTTCCACCAGTTTATCTGATGACCTTTTCCGGCAAGAAAGTTATTATCACGGGCTCTGTTGTACCACGATTCAGACTCTTCGATGCCGGTGCCTTTGCTGAAGCTATTCACCATGGGTGTCATCCAGAGCACTACACGGTATCCTTTGTCCTGTAGTTTGTTGAACCAGATTTCCGGTTCGGGATAAAGCCCCTCATCCACCTGAAAATCATTATACCGCAAACTCCACGGACTGTCCAGAAGGATAGTCCGGACAGGGATGTCATGTGTGGCATACCCTTCGAGCAATTCATCAACCCGCAGGGCGGTGTTAATATCATCCTCCCAGAGCCAG
Organism: Bacteroidales bacterium; assembly: GCA_023135025.1. GTDB lineage: Bacteria > Bacteroidota > Bacteroidia > Bacteroidales. The sequence goes on from JAGLTY010000335.1 coordinate 1,267, forward strand.
CATTCTAATGCCCAGGCCGGGGTAAGAGGCGGGTTCCCATGCCGCTGTCCGTTAAAAGGTTGTCCCCTGAAAGGAAGCGCAAATAGAAAATAGTAAGCCAGTAACAGGGTACCCAGGATGATCCCGGCAGTTTTCCATATTTTGCGTTTTCTGCTCATAAATATCTGGCAAACCACTGAATCCCATCCGGGTAAACTTTTTCAATGGGTATATCGTGATGTTTGGTTGGATACCAGATGATCTCTTTGGGCTCCTTTGCAGCTTTAAAAAGCAGCCTGCTGGTAATGGGAGGAACCACATCGTCATTTTCTGCATTGATCATCAGGAGCGGTCTGGGAGAGATCTTTGCCACATAGTTTATTGGATCGATGATACTCAAATAATCCCTGGTATCGCCTGAAAGCGCATCTTTCCCGAACATCAGATTCAGGTTTCCCCCGGCAAGCACAATGACCGGAACCTTTACTCTCTCTTCTACACTGCAAAATATGGTACCGATGATTCCACTCAGGCTGATCCCATAATAACCGATTCGATCGGGATCAAGCTCTTCCCGTGTCTGGATAAAATCTACTGCCCTTCTGAGGTCAAAAACCGTCTGGGTGATCAGATCCCGGGTCCAGTACCTGTACCCATCCGTCAGATCAAAATCATAGTTATATTTGAAACGGTCACCATGATTGCTGATATCCAGCCTTAGTACAGCAAATCCGGCATCAAGCAGGTACTGGTTGCCTGCTTCAATGTAGTCCACGGTTTTCCTGTCACCCAATCCGTGCATTAGAATAATCGTTGGAAGGGGCTGTTCACCCTTCCCGGGCAATGTCAGCAAACCCGTTACTTTTTCATCATGTACACTCCGGTATGTGAGGTAGAACAGGCTGTAGTCTGTGGTGTCTGTTACCAGACGTACAGAATCCAGGAGTGGCAGATCCTGGTCGTATTCATAGTATTTGGCTACGGGTAGTTTTTGATCACCGCCACAGGAGATGAATAGGGCAAGAAAGGATGCGAAGAGGGCCGTTTTTATGAATCTAAAGAAGTTCATCACTGTCGACAACAAACATTCGTGTGCTTATGGTATAATCTCTGCCATTGAGGTCACTGTATTTAAGATCTATGTAAAAAGCCCGAAAGCCTGTTTCCGGATAATTAGCTGTAACATTGACCGTTGAATTATCCAGGGCATCAAGATCGGTTGAGCTCCATACTTCGTCTCTGAAATCCCTGTCCTGAGAATCGGCAGACCACAGATAGGCTGATTTGATTGCATTTGCAGAACCCTCAACATTTAGCATGACACCTTCTCCGGTTTCTGATACTTCCCAGGAACATTCAGCGTAGGGTATATTCGCAAAAGTATTGCAAAAGAATGCATTTAAACTCCATCTTGCCTGCTGTCCGCCATTCAAATCGTGACCGGCATTGGCTACGTAATGGATGAAATTTTCACCCTTGAGATCATTAAAATAGTGCTTGACGGCATCTACCGGCCAATAGGGATCGTTGGTTCCTATAAAAATCAGTTTTGGCATGGTAAGTTTATCTCTATAGGAGTAGGGATCGATCATGGTGGTGATTGCATCTCCCTGCTCTGTATGCACAGTCTGGGGAATGCCCAGGTCAACATAATCCTCTATTTCTATACTGTAGTCTCCCCAAACCTCTAACTGGTAATCCAGGTTCACAGGCATATTGAGTACATCTATTA
>JAGLTY010000336.1 GCA_023135025.1 Bacteroidales bacterium
GGAACAAAGATCCCGTCCATGTTTTTCACCTGGCAGAGCAGGTCGTTTGCAAGCACCTTCAGGTCAGGGAAGCTGCGGGATATCTCGCTGATAATCATCATGCCATCGAATCCACCAAGGGGGTGGTTGGCCACAAAGATAAACCTCCCATCCCGGGGCAGGTGCTCCCGTCCTTTTACCTCCAGGGTGACATTAAATGCATCGATGGAGGCACGGGCGAAATCCACATTCTTTTTATAGCCGTGGTTGTAGAGAATGGGGTCATTAAAGAAATCGATCCGGAGCATCCGGGAGAGAAGACGATATACGAATCCCGGGATCCAGCGACCCACTTTTGGATTTTTATCCATGAATAAGTCCCTGATATTGATGGGCTTAAAGTTCTTTTTATGAGTTGCTTCATCCATTTTTTTCCGGTACGGACCGTGCCATGCTATAGTGTAAAGACAAAAGTATTAAAAGATAAGTTATGAACAAAGTGGGAAAAAGTGGGGTAAAATGGTACAAAGTGGTGAAAAAGTGCTACTTTTACCGTTAAACCCGTGATAACCCTATGATTACGTTTATCGGAGACTATACAGTCAGGCTCGATTCCAAGGGACGGCTCTCTTTCCCGGCTGCTTTTAAAAAGCAGAGCAGGGAGGCTGTTCAGGATGGCTTTGTGCTGAAACGTGATCTGTTTGAGAATTGCCTGATTATGTACCCCATGGAGGAGTGGGAGCGGCAGAATAAGATCATTCGCTCGCGGACCAATTCCTACAATAAGGAGCATGCGCGTTTTCTAAGGATGTTTTTTTCAGGGACAGCAGAGGTCTCTCTGGATGCCAACAACAGGATGCTTGTACCGAAGCGGTTGATGGAGTATGCGGGAATCAGTGATGAGGTGGTGCTGGCCGGACAATCGGGAAAGATTGAGATCTGGGCCTCGGATCAGTATGGAAGGGTCAGTGTGGCAGACGATGATTTTGCAGCCATGGCCGAGAAAATTTTAGGTGGATCATTAGATGAACTGGATAGATAATGGGCTATCATAAGCCAGCATTATTGCATGAAAGCATCGACGGACTAAATATTAAACCAAAGGGCAGTTATGTGGATCTGACCTTTGGAGGGGGGGGGCACTCTCTGGAAGTTCTTAAAAAGTTGGGTAAAAATGGCAGGCTTGTGGTATTTGATCAGGATCAGGATGCCTTCGCCAATGTTCCGGATGACAAGCGGCTTATTTTTGTCGGGGCAAACTTCAGATTCTTAAAACACTACCTGAGATACCATGCCATTGAAAAAGTAGATGGAATTCTGGCTGATCTGGGTATCTCCTCACATCAAATCGACCAACCTGAAAGGGGTTTTTCATTCAAATCAGATGCAGCACTGGATATGCGCATGGATGTGCGTAGCAAGCGGACCGCATCACAGCTATTGAATGAGGCTCCCCGGGAAGAGCTGGTCAGAATCTTCAAATCATACGGAGAGCTTGGAAACGCATTCGCCATCTCTACCGCCATCCTGGCGGCCAGGGAGGAGGCCGGGATTGAAACGACGGGCGATCTGGAGGGGGTGTTGAAGCGATTTATTCCAAAGCACCATCCCAGCAAATTCCTGGCCAGGGTTTACCAGGCCCTGCGGATCGAGGTGAACCGCGAGATGGAGGCCCTCAGGGAGATGCTGGTTCAGACTGCAGTTTGTCTGAAGCCCGGAGGCAGACTGGTGGTGATTACCTACCACTCCATCGAGGACCGGATCGTGAAGAATTATATGCGGTCGGGGAATCTGGAGGGTGAGATTGAGAAGGATTTTTACGGAAATATTCAATCACCATGGAAATTGGTGAACCGGAGTGTGATTACCCCCTCTGAGGAGGAGATTAAAGAGAACAACAGGGTCAGGAGTGCCAAACTGAGAATAGCTGAACGAACCGAATCATGAGCAGGGAGAAGAAGAACATAGAATTTGACCAGTCCATCGAGGAGAGGGAGAAGAGCTTTTCCCTGCGCGACCTGGTGGATGGAAATGTGCTGACCCGCAAAGCTGTGATAAAGCAGTCCCGCTTTATACTGCTACTTGTTTTGATCGCTTTTTTATCCATTGCCAACAGGAATCACGCAGAGAAGACGGTGATCCGTTTGAGTAGCCTACAGGGCGATGTGAAGGAGATGCGAGCCAGGTCGATCTCCACCTCTTCGGAGCTGGTGAGGATTAGCAGGCAGTCTGAGGTAATACAACTGGTAAACAGATATGATCTGGGGCTTGAAGAGAATCTGGAGCCCCCAAAAAAACTGATTCAAACCGAAGAGTAGCATGTCACTGAAGCGGGATATACTGATCCGGACCTCCCTGGTTTACCTGGGTGTGTTGCTTACAGGCGTGCTTATTTTCGGGAAAGCGCTACATCTTCAGCTGTTCGAAAAGGAGGAGTGGGCCCGGGAGGAGAACAGCACCATACGTCACAAAGTGATTGAACCCAACAGAGGGAATATTTACTCTTCCGATGGCAGGCTCCTGGCCGTTTCGGTACCATTCTACGAGATTCGGATGGATTTCCGTTCAGAATCCTTTACCCGTGAGATCTTTGATGCCGGGGTGAATGAGCTTTCAAAGTCCCTCTCGAGCCTCTTCGGCGACCGCCACTGGTCCACTTATAAAAGGGAGCTGGTCAGGGCCAGGGAGAATGGGAACCGCTACTTCCTGGTCAAACGCAATGTGACCTACTCGCAGCTTCAGCAGGTGAAACAGTTCCCAATCTATAACAGGGGAAGATACCAGGGTGGTGTGCAATATATTCAGCAAAACCGCAGAACCAGGCCTTACGGATTGCTGGCGGCACGTACGGTGGGATATACAATGCAAGACGATTTGAGAAGTGTAGTGGGGATCGAGGGAGCATACGATAAACAACTGAAAGGCGTTGAGGGCTACAGGTTGATGCGAAAGATTCGTGGCGATGTTTGGATGCCCATCAACGATGCCAA
>JAGLTY010000337.1 GCA_023135025.1 Bacteroidales bacterium
ACTTTAATCATCGAATCTCTATCCATTACAGCTTCAGGAATTTATTCATGAGTTAAAGCTAAAATTACTTTTAATTTCCAACCCTCCCAATTCTTTTTAGTAGTTTTAGAGCTAGCGTACCAACAAAACTTTAACTGCATCAAAATGAAATCAAAATTGAATAAAACAGCCTTATCGTTTCTTTTTACCACTTCCATTTTTATTGGAATCTCTGCACAAACAGAGACCGTCATAGAAAATACCCGTGCCATTGAATTTCCCGATATTCCGGGATATGTGACACTGAAATGCGACCTGCATATGCATACGGTGCTTTCGGACGGGAATGTCTGGCCCAATATCAGGGTTCAGGAAGCTGTGAAGGACGGACTGGATGTAATCTCCATTACCGACCATATCGAGTACCAGCCACACTTTAAGGATATCCCACACCCCGACCGGAACAGGAGTTATGAACTGGCCCTGAAGGCTGCAAAAGGCACCGACCTGCTAGTCATTCCCGGAACAGAGATCACCCGCTCCATGCCCCCAGGCCATTTCAATGCCATCTTTGTGAAAGATGTAAACAAACTGAACCAGAAGGATGTGATGGAGGTATTCCGGGAGGCCAAAAGGCAGGGTGCATTCGTCTTCTGGAACCACCCACACTGGACCGCTCAAAAGCCCGATGGCGTGGCTTCATTGACAGAGATGCACCACCAGTTGCTGGAAGAGGGTCTGTTTGCCGGTATTGAAGTGTATAATGATAACACCTACTCGAAGGAGGCGGTTGAAATGGCTCAGAAGTACAACCTGACCATGCTTGGCAACTCGGATGTACACGGACTGGTCGACTGGAGCTACAGGGTACCTGAAGGGGGACACAGACCCGTTACACTGGTATTCGCAAAAGAAAAGAGCGCTAAAGCGATGCAAAAAGCGATGGAGAAGCGCCATACCGCAGTCTGGTTTAAGAACACCCTGGTGGGCGACCAGGAGTTTCTGGCCCCGCTGGTGGAAGAGTCGCTTGAGGTTACAAGAAAAGGCAAGGGGCCTGTGCCGACCCTGCTGATCCACAACCACTCAGATGCGGACTTCCTTCTTGAAAATCTTTCAGATTATACCCTGCACAATTTCGCACCGGTCTTTACCCTGAATGCTCACGAAACCACCACGGTAATGGTCAAAACTCTGGAGAGTCTTGAATCGTTTGAATTGAAATTCAGGGTGCTCAATGCCTTTACTGCTCCGGATAAGCATCCGGAAATAAACCTCAAGGTACAATAGAGCATGTAGGGTACATTTCCATGAGTTTATTAAATTGGAGGTCTTAACACTAACTTCCTAAAACCAACCACATGGAAAACATTAAGAAATCTCTACTCTTCAACGCGAGCTGCACCGCTCTTGTTGTTACCGCTCTTACTTTTGCCACCCGTGCCGGGATGATTGAACCCTGGCGGGAGGAGTTCAGCCTGACCGCCCAGCAGGTGGGTTGGATCGTCGGTACTGCATTCTGGGGCTTTACACTGGCCATGGTTCTGATCGGACCCCTGGTGGACCTGATCGGTATGAAACGGGTTATTTATATAGCTTTTGCCTCTCACGTGGCAGGGATCCTGCTTACCATTGTGGCCGGCGGATTCTGGAGCCTGTTCTTCTCCACACTGCTAATAGGTGTGGCCAATGGAAGCGTGGAAGCTGCAACCAATCCACTGATCACAGCCATGTATCCTGATGATAAAACAAGGAAACTCAACCAGTTCCATGTCTGGTTCCCGGGAGGGATTGTGATCGGCGGACTGATGGTATTCGGACTGAAAGCGCTGGGTTATGGATGGCGACTGCAGATGGCGGCTATGCTGATTCCCACCCTGGCCTATGGGGTGATGTTCCTGAGGGCCTCACTGCCACAAACAGAACGGGTCAGTGCCGGATTCTCCTACAAAGATATGCTCAAAGCATGTGTATCTCCCCTCTTTCTCTTTATGGCTGCCTGTATGCTGCTTACTGCTGCCACCGAACTGGGTTCCAACCAGTGGATGACCGCCCTGCTGGAGAATGTGATGGTACAGGAGGGTATCAACTCCATCCTGCTATTGGTCTGGATCTCCGGAATCATGGCTGTCGGTCGCTCCGTAGCCGGCCCCATCATCCACAAACTCTCGCCCAGCGGCGTGTTACTCGGTTCAGCGATCTTCTCAGGAATCGGCCTGTTTCTGCTTAGCATCTCGGGTGGATATTGGAGTTTTGGAGCAGCAGCAGTATTTGCCATCGGCATCACCTACTTCTGGCCCACAATGCTTGGATTTGTGAATGAGAACATACCCAAAAGCGGGGCCCTGGGCCTGGCCATTATGGGTGGCATCGGTTTCTTTGGAGGTGGCATTGCCCAGCCACTGATCGGAAAGATTTACGACATGAAGTTTGATGAGCTGGGCGACAGCCTGGCTGCCGGATCCAGCACCCTTCGGTTTGTGATCATATTGACAGTGGTGCTTACCGCGGCATTTACTTATCTCTTTCTCAGTCAGAGAAAGAAAAAAGCATAATCAGTGCCAAAGTTACTAAATCGTTGATGAAATGGTGATTTTCAGTGACGAATAGACAGAAAAGGGGCGATTATTAGAATTTGCCAGGGATTATCTCTACCTTTGCAAATTCATAAATATTATCTTCCAAAAATCAAAAACAAATGAAACGTATGATGCTTAAAAGTTCTGTTGCACTGATCATGGCTGCAATGGTTCTTACTTCAATGATGACCGGATGTTCGGGTTCCGGAACCAAGACCGAAGCAAAATCTGAATACCAGGGTGTACAGATCGGTGTTATTACCTACAGCTGGCGAAGTATGCCCTCAACCCCGGCAGATATTATCAACTATTGCAAGCAGACCGGGATCACCTCCCTGGAACTGATGGGGAATATCGCAGAGGATTATGCTGGTGCACCTGCAGGACCTGCATGGCCACAAAACTGGAGAG
>JAGLTY010000338.1 GCA_023135025.1 Bacteroidales bacterium
TGGTATCCGGTACATTACTAATACAAACGAGAATACGCATATTAATCTGTTTTTAAGATCTGACAAATATAAAAGAATTCTAAAAATGCCCGACAAATTCGAAGTTATATAAAATCAATACAAAAAGGCAATGATAATACCTGCACTCAACACATTAACTTTAAAATCGTAAAAGTTGAATAAACTAATAAATCTGACCATGCAAATTGATGAGAACAAGAGCCACTTGCAACTTACGTGTCAATATCGTAATTTTACACGTAAACCAACTGTTATGAATACAAAGTTGACACTGAATGTAGATAAAGCTATCATAGAGCAAGCAAAGGCATATGCCAAATCTCAGAAAATCAGTTTGTCCCGATTAATTGAGTCCTATCTTGCTTCATTGACAAGTCAAAAGAGAGATGATTTTGAAATTACACCCCTCGTGGAAAGTCTCAGCGGAGTTATGAAGATCGATAGTGATTATGATTACAAAGAGGAGTACTCTGATCACCTGACCAAAAAGTACAGATGACAAAATTACTGATTGACACCAATATAGTATTGGATCTGTTGGCCAGGAGAGAACCTTTCTACGATTGTGCTGCTCAGGTTTTCTCTCTTGCAGATAAACACAAAGTCATGCTTTCAGTAAGCTCACTTAGTTTTGCAACGGCTTACTATATCTTATCAAAATCACTCCAACCCAGGGAAGTGCGTGATATCCTCCGAAGATTAAAGATCTTGGTAAGTGTATTCGCTCTTGATGATAAAATTGTTGAATTGGCCCTAAATGACAGTGCTTTTGAGGATTTTGAAGATGGCTTGATATACCATACAGCTATTGAGAATAGTCAGGATATCATTGTTACCCGAAATCAGAAAGACTTTAAAAAGTCAAAGATTCCTGTGATGAATGCTGATGAGTATCTTGTCTCTATTGTCGGATAGAGCCTTTCGTTTGTAATGTCAGGATTTCATAAGTCAATGCGGGGTGATGTAATCGGGTTCGCCTACCCACCCGTTAGCCGGTGGCACTGATCTCCGATAACCTTTTCGGGTCTGTGACAGTGATGTTCTTGTTGTCGAGGGCCAGGATTCCCTCTTTTTCGAACTCCTTAAGGAACTTGATCACGCTCTCCACCGAAATGGAGGCAAAATCGGCAATATCCTGTCTGGTGAGATAACTGAACACCTCTTCGCCCCTGAATATTTCCGAGGTCAGGTAGAGCAGGGCGGTGGCCAGTTTACCACGCATCTGTTTGTATGACAGGCTGGCCACAAGCTCCATCAGATGCTTTTCCGAATTGTAGTTTTTGGAGGTAATTCTGAAACCAAATTCAGAATTGGTCTGCAACAGGTTTCTCATACTCTCCTTATCAATCATAAGCAGTTCAGCGTCTTTCATGGCCACGGCCGAATAGGAGTAGGTCCTCTCCCCGAAAAGTGAGGAGAACGCCAGAAAATCACCGCTTTTCGAGATCCACAGATTCTGAACCTTGTTCCGGCCGGTCTGGAGGTAGACCCTGATGAGTCCTGATTGAATAAACAGTACATGGGGTGCAAAGGCCCCCTGTTTAAAAACGGTCTCCCCTTTCAGGTAGATGATCTGGGTCCTGTTTTCACTAAGCGACTCCAGATCCTCCCTGGAAATCAGATGAAAACAGTCCGGCTCCATCTTCCGGTTGCTCCCTCCCTGTTCATGACTCTGATCTGCCATCTATATACCTCTTTTCGGTTCTCAAAAAAACAAACCAAAGATAGTGAAAAATGATAGTAAAAAAGCTGTCAAATCCCGCTATCACGCATGGCGCTCCTTCCCTGTAAAAGCAGGATCTTTGCAAAAATTATTTAAAACAGAACGATATGAAAATGTTACACACAGATTTACATGAGATTGAGACTGCAGCTGAACTTGAAAAGATGATTGCTGAGAACGAAAATGTGATGGTATGCTGCGGTCGCATGGGTCCCATGTGTATCCCCGTATATGATATAATGGAAGAGCTGGAAGAGGAACATACCGATGTGAAATTCGCCGTAATGTCATTCGATACTCCCGAAGCAGGAATCATAAGAAATGATTCTTCATGCTATGGATTTATGGGACTTCCCTTCACCATGTATTATAAAAACGGAAAAGTTGCCAAAGCAACCAGCAGTATTCAGAATATGCAGCAGGTGACCTCCATTCTGGAGGAGCAATTCAGCACCTCGAACGTGGAAAACGCCTAGCATGACCATGGATGATATATATGATGTAATTGTTGTGGGAGGGGGGGCCGCTGGCCTGACTGCCGGCATTTACAGCTCCCGTGCCCGCCTCTCCACCCTGATCCTGAATGAAGGAGCGGTGGGTGGTCAGATGGTGCTCACCGATGAGATTGCAAACTACCCGGGGGTTGAAAAAACCAACGGGTATCTGCTTGCCAATACCATGAAAAAACAGGCCAAACAGTTTGGCTGTAAGATCAAATCCAACCTGAAGATCAAATCCTACGATCTGGATGGAGAGATCAAGCGTGTGGTACTGGAAGATGGCAGGGAGTTCCGTTCACGGAGCGTAATTCTCTCCCCGGGAGGTAGCCCAAGGCCGCTTCAGATACCCGGAGAGGATGAATTCAAGGGGAGTGGTATCTCCTACTGTGCCACCTGCGATGGTGAGTTCTTCACAGGGAAGGAGATTATTGTTGTAGGCGGAGGCAACTCTGCACTGGAAGAGGCTGTTGCCCTGACCACCCATGCCGGGAAGGTAACCATTGTGCATCAGTTTGATCATTTCCAGGCTTTCCAACACGCAGTTGATCAGGCCAAAATGAATCCGAAGATCGAGTTTGTCATGGAGTCGGAGCTGCGCTCTTTCACCGGCAACGTGATGCTGCAGGAGGTAACCCTGGAGCATCTTCCTACTGGGAAGATCACCTCAAGGAGCATTGACGGCGTCTTTATTTTTGTAGGTTATATGCCCAAT
>JAGLTY010000339.1 GCA_023135025.1 Bacteroidales bacterium
GGGGAGTTCAAGACTGGCCCTGGGCGATCAATGGGGAGAGGTACTATCCGGATTTCTCCTTGGTCTGGCAGTGGTGCTGGTTACAATTCTGGTGTACTAGCGGGCTCTTCCTTGTTATTTTTATCCAGCATTACATTCAGCTTTATCAATACATCGTTGTAGACCAGGTCCAGTAGTTCCGGATTCCTGGTGTAAACAAACATGGTGGTATCGAACATTTGACGGGATACCAGGTGCTTCTCCAGGATCGGTGATAAAATATCGATGCTGTCCACATCATATTTCCTGTGAAATTTTCGATCGTTGGTCACACCATCTGCCAGATGAATATCAACCAGCACGTCCACCAGCACTTCACGTTCAATGAACTCCTCTCCTGTGATGCTTTTTTGCTGTTGACAGGCTGTGAAAGTTATCACCAGCAGGATGAGAATAAGAACTGGATTACAAAGTCGGCACGACATTACTTGATATCATTAAAACGATAACCAATCATGATTTCATGCGATCCTGTCTGGTATTTCCGGATAGCGGAGATGCCGATGTCGTAGGCATAACCAAAGAAGAGCATTTCATCGAAACTGTAACCCACCATGATTCCAATGGCATCCTGGAAACGGTATGAAACAGCACCCCAGAGCATTTTCTGCCACTCGACTCTTGCGGTAAGATCGAAGCTGAGTTCTTTCGGAGCGGTACCCTTGACCATCAGGGAGGGCTCAATGAGCCAATCTTCATTGATCCAGAAGCGGTAAGCACCGATCAGGTTGAGATGGGTTTTCAGCCGGTTCACCCCGTCCTTATTGTCAAAGATCTTCACACTATTGTTTAAAAGCTGGGCAACTGAAAGGCCCACATAGAACTCATCGGCATAGAGGTAAAGGCCAAGTCCTGCATCGGGCATGTATGAGGTACTGACTACGGAGAGAATGCTGGGGTCAGACACATCTGCCGGATTGAGCTGGGTTCCATCGACACGATACTGCATGATGCTGGCAGAGAGACCCATGGAGAGCCGTATATCACCTGTCACAGCAATATTATAGGCATAGGATCCAGTGATTCCCGCCCTGCTGGTAGGCCCGGTAACATCACTGTACACATATCCGCCATAGCCCATATCCAGTTTGTCATGCGGACCATAAAAGGCGATGGAGTTGGTCATTGGAGGATCCATGAGTCCCACCCACTGAAACCTGTGATTGGTTCGGATCTGATAGTAATCATAAACACCGGCAATGGCCGGGTTGATCACAAAATCATTGAACATATACTGTGTATAGTGAGGCATTTGTTGTGCCTGCAGTCCGGTCGAACCAGCAACGATAGTGAACAATATGATGTATGTAACCCTTCTCATGCTACCTGATTATTGTTACGTTCCCTGAAATTGGTTTGGCCCCCTGGTATGGGACAATGATATAATAGTATGTACCAACAGGTGCCTCTTTCCCGTGCGCTGTGCCATCCCACTCGTTTCCACTACCATATCCCACGGTTGAAAAGAGTTGATCGCCCCACCTGCCGTATACCTCTACCAGCATCTCCGGGAAACGCTCTGAATTATTAATCTCGAAATAGTCATTGATTCCATCTCCGTTGGGTGAGAATACGTTGTAAGCCTGGATATCTTCGATGACTTCAATGAATACAGAGTTCACCTCCTCACAGCCATATCCATTGAGGGCAAAAACGAAATATCTGGTTGATTCGATCGGTGTGGCAATGGGATCGGGAACTGTACTGATATCGAGTCCCGTTACAGGTTCCCATCTGTACTGATCAAACGGCCCTCCGGTAGCTTCCAGCTGGATGGAATTTCCGGATATAACAAAGGTATCTTCGGTTACCTCCAGACCTGTTGATGGGTAGAGGTTTACCGTTACAGAGTCGTTGTTGTAGCAACCATATATGCTGGCAGTTTCGGTAATGGTCAGCACAAAAGTGGTGGTTTCGGTCATTCCGGCTGCCACCGGGTCCAGGATGGTCTCATCCGACAGGAAGGGCGATGGATCCCAGGAAGGTGTTCCAATTCCGGCACCCTGTAACTGGATGGATGCTCCGGAGCAGATGGTGGCATCCTCTCCTGCATCGGCTGTAACCGTCACTTCACTGATTACCGTGATTGTATCGTTCAGTGTACAGTTGTTGCCATCTGTAACTAATACCCTATATACCCCGGCCAGAATGTTGGAACGGTCCTCAGCTGTACTGCCGTCTGACCACTGGAAGACAAAGGTGCCTGAACCTCCCGACACTGTAATATCTATGGCGCCAGTTTCGCTGAATGCATTACAGTTAGCAGGAGTAACTGCATAGCTGAATACAATTTCGGCTGGTTCCGTGATGATAACTGCACCCGTGAAGAGCTTACCGGAATCATCCAGGGCCACAAGCTGGTAAGTCATATTGCCGGGAAGATTTTCAAACAGTGGATCAGATGTAAAATCGACCCCATTATTGATGGAATACTGTACAGCTCCTTCTGCGTCCTGTGGAACAAATTCAATGGATCCGTCACTGGCCCCAAAACAGGATACATGAGATACATTAACCAGAACATCCAGTGGTGGAGTGTCCAGAATTTGTACCATCTCTTCATAGGTACATCCAATATTATCCCTTACAATGACATGATAAACAGCAGGTACCAGGTCGGTATATGCAGTTGTACTGCTAAATGGACCGGCCACTCCATTAATGGAGTATTCATAAGGCGGCGTTCCGCCGGTGACATCTGAAATGGTGATGGTTCCCAGATTTCCATAGGTTGCATCTGTTTTTACCACGGTGGCCAGCACAGGAACCGGTTCAGTGATGGATGCGGGGGCGGTGACAGAACATCCATTGGCATCCCTGAGCCAGATGGTGTAGTCCCCGGCAGCCAGGCTGCTGAATGTTCCGGTTGGCTGGTAGGTCACATCATCCAGGGAGTATTCCAGGATA
>JAGLTY010000034.1 GCA_023135025.1 Bacteroidales bacterium
CTCCTGATCCCTTCTACAATCATTCCCAGCAGAATTCCAAAGATACATGCTCCAAAGGCCCACATCACAAGTTGCTCAGAGATACCGAAGATGATGGCCGGTACAATCACACCAATCAGGCAGAAGAGGATGGAGAGCCATACGCTGAGCCGGTTGATTTTGGGATAGATCCATAACACCAGTACCAGCAGTCCCAGCGACATGGTGAGCGATACAAAGAAGAAGGTGGCATCTACAATATCACGAAGTACCAGGGCCATGGAGACACCCAGTATCATCAGAGCCACCATGCTGTAACGCATGGTCTTTCTCAGGTTATTTGATTTTGTTAAACCTGCTTTTTCCAGGAAATCCTGTGTTACCGAAGCGGAAGCGGTGAACATGTAGGTGTCGGCCGAGGAGGAGACCGAGGAGTAGATAATAACCACCGACAAACCTGCCAGTCCCACCGGCAACAGCCTGCTGAATCCAACAATCAGTGAGGTGTCGGGTGCAATGTCGGGGATATCGGCACGAATGACCAGTCCGATCAGGAGCAGGATAAATCCGACGATGATATAGAACACCGATGAAAGAAAGATGCTTCGCCTGAAGTTTTTCTTGTCTTTGATGGCATAGACCCTTTGCCAGAGCTCTGGCGATGCCATGGGGATAAAGAAACCAGCAAGGAAGAAGCTGACGATCTGACTGGCAGGGATGCTGAACAGGTCCATGAATGCCAGTCCGGGCCTGGTGCTGGTGGTGGTCAGCAGGTACATCATCAGGACAAACAACAGGAAGATACCGAAGGTTTGTACAATATCGGTCTTTACCACTGCATCGAATCCGCCTGCAAGCAGGTAGAAGAGGATGATGGATCCAACAATGATTACTGACAGGTCATAGCTGATGGGTGTATACTCTGAAACCAGTTTGGCCCCGGCTGTGAAATTGAGTACCACCCATCCGAACATAATGATAATGGTGGTGATGGTGGCCAGGTAACCGGCAGTTTTCCCCTTCAAAAAGAAGAAGAAGTCCGGCATGGTATAGAATTTCTCTTTATCTGCAAGCTTCTTTACCTTCAGCCCGAAGAAGTAGAAGACAAACAGTCCGAATACAGAACCTACAAAATACCACAAGGCGCCCATGCCGTACATATATACCAGGGCGGTATAAGTAAGCAGAATGGCCGCCCCGATGCGGCTGGAGAAGATGGTGGTGGTGGCCTGCAGGGTGGTAAGCTTCCGGCCCGAGATCAGAAATTCCTCCTTATTCTGTTTCCTCCCGGTGAGGGCTCCAACAACAAGAATGACAAGAAAATAGGCAGAGATAATCAGATAGTCGGTAATGGTCAGCATAGTGGTTAGTGTTGGTATATAGCTGTATAAATATATAAAAATTTGAATACCGGCATCATCTGTGAGTCTTCTTCGTGGTTTTGCTCCTCACCTATGAACCTATCCCGTTGACCCCCTTTCTACCACCATTTGACCCGGCGAAAAGGGCATTTTTTTCCTTCCTAAGATGGGATCTGTCAGTCAATGACACTGAAAAGCCCCGTCAATGACGGCGTTCGGCCTGTCAATGGACATCAACAGAATTGAATAGGCCGAATGGCCCCAATAGTCCGCCATTGCTTGATATTATTAGATAAACAGTACGTTTTCTGCTTTCTTCAGACTGAATTTCTAAATGTTAATCTAAAACTAAGTCTATGAAAAAAGTATTATGCTTTCTGTTATTCATGGCGTTTGGTACCCTGACCATGTTTGGTCAGGCCCGGGTTATTACCGGTGTTGTGACCAGCGCTGAAGACGGCTCCCCATTACCGGGTGTTACGGTAAGTGTAAAGGGAACCACCTCAGGAACCATTACCGATGCCAATGGGAATTTCCAGATCGATGTGCCAGATGGATCGGATATCCTGGTTTTCAGCTTCGTGGGCCTCGCAACCCAGGAGGTGAGAGTTGGCAGCCAGAACCAGGTGGATGTGGTGATGGAATCGGACCTGCTGGAGATTGATGAAGTTGTGGTGACTGCCATGGGAATACGGAAGTCGAAGAAGGCCCTGGGTTATTCGGTCCAGGAGATCGACGAAAGCCAGATTTCAGGTGCCAAGAACATGGATATCTCAAAATCACTCCAGGGCAAGATAGCCGGTGTAAATGTGAAGCAATCCAGCGGAATGCCGGGTGCTACCTCGCATGTAACAATCAGGGGGAATGTCTCCCTCACCGGCTCCAACCAACCTCTCTATGTGGTGGATGGAATGCCCATCGCCTCTAACAAAGCGTTTGTGGAGAATGTAGGAACGGGTACCAACCCATCCTCCAGGATTGTAGACCTGAATCCGGAAGATATCGAATCCATTTCCGTTCTGAAAGGTGCCACTGCTGCTGCGCTTTATGGCTTAAGGGCCGCCAATGGTGTTATTGTTATCACCACCAAGAGCGGATCTGCAGCCAGGACTGCCGGTAAAAAGACACTGGTTACCGTAAACAGCAGTTTTACATCAGACAGGATCAGTCGTCTGCCCGAACTGCAATCCACCTATGGTCAGGGCAACGGTGGTGTTCTGAACCTGTGGTCGTCCGGTTCATGGGGACCACGTATCGATACCCTTCAAAACTATCAAACCCAGGAGGAGAACCTTTACTTTGATAATCCCTATGAGACCTTTGACGGCTCTCCCCCGACCCAGGTTCCAATGGTATATGACAACCAGGAGGATTTCTTTCAGAAGGGGTATTCCTTTACCAACTCCATCGATATCTCTTCGTCAACGGACAATGCCAATTACAGCCTGGGAATTGGGCGGACCGATCAGAAAGGGATTATAGAGACCACTGGGATGACCAGGAACAATGCCAAATTCAATGGATATTTCGGTCTGGGAGATAAGTGGTCAGCAACGGTCTCGGCCAATGTGTCAACAGTGGATATCGATAAGATACCCGGTGGAAGTAACCTGGCCAACCCATTGTTCACGGTCTATTTTGCACCGCGGAGCTATGATTTGACCAATAAGCCTTTTGAACGCGAATCAGATCCATACAGCCAGTACCACTACCGCTTTGCCATGGACAATCCCTACTGGGCCCTTGCTCACAACTCTTACAATGAAGTCACAAACAGGTTCTTTGGAAACACATCCATCAGCTATCAGCCATTTGATTGGATGCGTATCAACTACCGGATCGGTATGGACAGGTTTTTAACCACAGGACATGAAGTGATCTCACTGGGTTCCGGCGGAGCGGGTAGAGGATACCCTGAATTCGGAATGGAACCAGCTGGCGGTCAGATCGATGACTATAACTACCAGAGGCAGGAGCTTAACTCCAATGCAAGCATCAGCATTAACAAGGATTTTGGAGATATCGGACTGGATGTGATTCTGGGTAATGAGTTTTATGATATTACCACACAGACCCACTCCATGACAGGTACCAATATTACCATTGGTGGGTTTGATCATATCTCAAATACGGGTGCCCAGACGGTATTTCAGGAGTTAACCCGACAGCGGGTTGTTGGTTTCTACGGAAGTGCAACAGTCGATTACGCCTCCATGTTGTTTCTAACTGTGACAGGACGGAACGACATTGTTTCCAATATGCCTTCTGGAAACAGGTCCTATTTTTACCCCTCGATTTCTTTAGGATTTATCTTTACAGAACTGGACTTTTTGGCTGACCAGCAGGTACTGCCCTTTGGTAAAATCCGCGCCTCCTACTCCCAGATGGGACAGGCTGGTGCCCTATATGCCACAAGGACCCTGTTCACGGCCAAGGAGGATAATGAAGCGCTTGGCAGCGGGTTCCTGAACAACGATTTCACTTTTCCTTACCTGGGGAATCCTGCATTTACATTGCAATCAACCCTCCTCTCTAGTGATCTGAGACCTCAGAATATAACTACCTACGAAATAGGGGCAGACCTGCGGTTCTATGAGAACAGGGTGAGGATCGACTACTCCTACTACTATGTGAATGCAACTGATCAGATCTTTAACGTTCCTCTGGCAGCATCTTCCGGTTTCCGCGGAGAGTACAGAAATGCAGGTGAACTGGAATCGAAAGGTCATGAAGTGGTTCTTTCCATCGTACCTTTTCGGACCAGTGGAGGTTTTGAGTGGGAGATCCTAACCAACTTTTCTCAGAACGAGAATATGGTGATTGAACTTGCCCCCGGAGTGGAGCGTGTCCAGACCGGGTGGCAGAACTTCACTAGTGTGGGAGCATATGCCTATGAAGGACATCCCTATCCGGTAATCTTTGGAAGCGGCTATGTGAGGGATGATCAAGATAGAGTAGTTGTTGATTCAAGACAGACTGTTGCAGGTGTAGACAATCCATTCTACGGAATGCCGCTGCAGGGTGGAGATGAGAAGATTCTCGGAAAGGTTAATCCTGACTGGGATGCCGGTCTGACCAACATCCTACGCTACAAAGGATTCTCCTTTACAGCTCAGTTCTTCTATTCCAAAGGTGGATATATCTCCAGTGGTTTGAATGCGCTTCTCAGGAATTATGGTGCTGACAAGGTGTGTGAAGACAGGGAAACTCCTGTGGTCCTGCCTAATACAGCCAAAGGTTACCTGGATCCTACTACGGGAGATCTGATTTTCGAAGGAGACAATGACATTGAGATCCTGAAAGGGGAGGACTACTACAGTACCGTTGAGTGGGGTATTGCTGAATCGAGGATTTTCGATAAGACTCTGCTCAGGCTGAAAGAGGTGGTTATCACCTATGACATGCCTCAACACTGGTTCAGCAACACTTTTATCAGTTCCATCTCCCTGTTTGCCAATGGAAGGAACCTGGCGCTCTGGACCGACTATCCCAATTTCGACCCGGAATCGAGTACTGCAGAGGGGAACGGGATTGGCGCATTTGAATATGTTTCATTGCCGAATACCAAGTCCTTTGGTGGTGGTCTAAAAATAACCTTTTAAATATCTCAGATAAGATGAAAAAATATATTTCAATATTCAGTTTACTCCTGCTCATGCTGTTCACTTTTTCGTGCAGCGATGAGATCATGGACGAGATCGATACGGATCCGAACAACCCGACCGATGTACCCATCAGCATGCTGATGTCGGGTTGTACAGCAGCCACACCCTACTGGGTTACGGGAACCACCCTGGCATGGTACAGCTCTATCTTTGTTGAACAGACTGCCGGTGCTCACGGTCAGATGCGTGATGCCGACAGGCGTGCCAACATCAACTCACAACTCAGTGAAAACAGCTGGGCCTTCCAGATCTATCCCAGATTGTTACCCGACCTGAAGATCATTATAGAAAAAGGATCAGAAGGTGGCAGTGAAGAGGGAAAGTGGATCGATGTGGGGATTGCCAAGATCCTGCAGGCTTATACTTTTCTTGCCTCCACCGATACCTGGGGAAGAATCCCTTACACCGAAGCAACGCTGGGTGCCGAGAACAGGAAGCCGGTGTTTGATACACAGGAGTCTATTTATGCCGCTATGCAGGCCCAACTGGATGAAGCGATCGCGGATCTTCAGAAGGAGAATATCAGCACAACCGGCGGAGAGGACAATATTTATGGTGGTGATCCTGACGCATGGATCATGGCAGCATATTCGCTGAAGGCCAGGGCTGCCAACAGGCTGAGTAACATTGATGCCTCAGGTTCTGCAGCGGATGCTCTGGCTTCAGCAGCCAATGGTTTTGCTTCCATGGAGGATGATTTCACCTTCGATAACTGGTCAAATGACCTGGGCCACGAAAATACCTGGTTCCAGGAGGAGAATGAGAGGAGACATCACTCAATCAGTGTGACTTTCTATGATATTCTTGATGGGTTGAATGACCCAAGGATTCCTCTTTTCTGTACGCAGTTGAACGGAGTATATGTGCCGGCTCAAAATGGAACTTCCGAGGAGGATCAGGCAGGAACGATCTATTCAAGGATGTCAGACAATGTGATCTATGCCACGGCTCCGCTGCCCATTATGACCTATGCTGAACTGAAGTTCATTGAGGCTGAATGTCATTTGAGAAAAGCCGCTCCCGATGCAAGCGCAGCGCTTGCAGCTTATGAAGCTGGATTGGATGCCGCACTGGTACAGGCAGGAGTTGATACCACATCTGCAGAAGCTTACAAGGCGCAGCCAGAGGTGTTGCCCACCGATGCAGCGAACCTTACCACAGATATGATCTACACTCAGAAGTACATTCACCTTTGGCCCTATGGATCGGTTGAGGCATTTGCAGAGTGGAGAAGGACCGGTTTTCCGACTCTGACCAATCCATTTGAGACTCCTCGCAGATTCCCCTATCCCCAGAACGAGATCTCGGGTAATGCTGAGAACGTACCCACAGTAACCGCATACAATGGTGTATGGTGGGATGATGGAACGGAAGATTGATAAAGAAAATAGTCAGAATTAAGGAGGCGGCCCGTTTGAGCCGCCTCTTTTTAGCTAGTAGATTGTGATTATTTGACCGGTGCCTCCTGCGATATAGCCATCGCCAAACGACGCCTTAAGTGAGGCAATGGATTTGTCCCCGGTACAGTGGGTGGGACAGATCTGCCTGACTCCCATCTCTTTTAAGGTGGCAGCAATTTGCTCCATCTCTGCTTCGGATTTGCGCATCAGGTGCAGTCCGCCAATAACAGTATGTATCTCCAAACCCAGCTCTTTTTCTGCAACAGCTACCATCCTTATAACCCCCGGATGTCCGCAGCCTGTAATAAGTACTCCGCCATTTTCTGTTTTAACCACCAGTCCATGCTCCCTAAAGGCAACAAAATCATCGCCAGTGGAGTAATACGGGCCATACAGGTGGGTAGGTTTCTCCACCCCTGTGCTATTGGGAGGAAGTGTTCCCCTGGCCTTTAACTGGTCAGCATAGGATGCCGGGAAGTAGCATTTGACTGATGGATTGATCTCAGTGATCCACGGGATGCCGGCGGTATGGTCACCATGCTCATGTGAGATAAACAGTGTTGGAATCTCTTCGGGTTTAATACCCAGTAATTTTACATTCTTTTTATAGAGTTCAGCCTTTCTGCCTGCATCAAAGAGAAGCTTTTTTCCCTGGTATTCCACCAGGCAGGCAAAGCCCCAGTCGGTTTCCAGGTTCTGATCTGCCTGGTAGTTGTCATAAATAATGGTTACATGAACAGCACTATCCGGGGAACCGTTACCATCGATGGCCGGTTCCTTTGCATGAAGTGTTGACAGCCCCAGTAGCGGCAGAAGAGCGGTCAACCCAAGTGATTTTTTCATTTTATATTTCCTGTTTGTAGTGAAGGGCGCTGAAAACCTGGTTTTTGTAGTTTCTTCCGATTCGCAGTTTGGCATTTTCCAGTTCAATGGTGGTAGCGTTAAATGCCCTGATTCTCGGAATGGAGATAATATATGATTTGTGGATCCTTATAAACTGTTCAGAAGGCAATTTGTTCTCTATGCCCTGCAGACTGCTTTTCACTACTACCCTCCGGTTATCGGTGTGGATTCTGATGTATTCATTCAAACCTTCTATGAAATGGATCTCTTTCAGGTATATCTTGATAACCTTCTTATTCTCTTTGACATAGATAAACGCTTCGTTGTTTACACCATTGCCACCCTCCAGTTCGACTGTTTCTGATTGTCCGGACTGGAAATATTTATTGACCGATTTAAAAAAGCGTTCGAAGGTGACCGGCTTCATCAGGTAATCTACCACATCCAGTTCAAATCCATCCAGGGCATACTGGCTGTATGCCGTGGTAATAATCACTTTTGGAGGACGCTTCAGTGTTTTCAGGAAATCGATCCCAGTCATCTGTGGCATTTTGATATCGAGGAACATCAGATCGATGGTATGGTTACGCAAGACATCCATGGCCTTCATGGCATTGTCGCACTCATCTACAACTTCAAAATTCTCAAGTTTCTGGACATGTCCACGAATCAACTCTCTGGCCAGCGGCTCATCATCTACTATCAAACACCTGGTTTTCATGCATTGTAAAATTTTTAGTCATCAACAACCAACTGTATGGTTATCTGCAACTATATTAGGGTTAAAAACAAAAAAAACATGAAAACAGTCCTACGAACCAAATGTTAACATAGCAAATTTACACGCTTTTTTTAAAATAATTCAGTCATCGGCAGGAAAACCATGGCAAACGACTTATAAAAACCTGTTAACTGCTTTAATGTGTTGTATATCACAGTTGGTGTGCTACAACCAACCCATGGTTGATAAGAGATGGTAGTTCACTATATGAAAGCTATTTTTAGCAGATGTACAATCTGTTAATCAGTCAGAAGTTGATTATAAGGATTTTCAGGCATCTGGTTCTGTTCCTGACCATGGTGTTTCTTTTCGCATGGGTGGCATATTCACGTACCGGAGAACCGGGAAGTTTCTGGAGGGGGTATGCCATGGTATTTACCAATGCAATCTTTTTTTTCGGGTATGCATATATAACGGTTTACCTGCTGATTCCCCATTTGTTATTGAAGCGGAGAATATTTACATTTTTCATCTCCTTCGTGCTGGCCGGACTGGGACTTTCCTTACTGAAATTCCTCTTTTCCGATTATATTTTTTATCAGGCCATTGCCCCTGAAAATGCTACCTCCGGCAGTTTGTTCTCTTTGCGGGCTCTGGTTGTGAATACAAAAGATATGACCTTTATTGTTGCCATTTTTGCTCTTGTAAAGTTTGCGAGGGATCACTACACCCTGGAATTGAACAACAGGGAGTTGCAACGAAAGGAGCTGGAGGCAGAACTGAAGCTGATTGAACACCAGATGGATCCTCATGTGATATTCAATAATTTTAATAACCTCTATTCAATTTCAATTTACCGGCCGGAGCATCTCAAACCTACTGTGAAAAAGCTGAAAGCCATTCTTCATTATCTCTTCAATGAGAGTAAAAGTGATAAAGTGTTACTGGAGAAAGAGGTAGAGATGATAGAAAACTATATCGGACTTGAGACATTGAGGTTCGGTGACCGGCTGAAGGTTCATTTTAAGTCTGAGGGTCAGATGAGTGGTTTAAAGATTGCACCTCTGATCCTTTACTCATTCGTGGAAAGCTGCTTTGTACATGGAGCCGGGGAGAATTCCAGGAAATCGTGGATCAGGATAGAGCTGAAAGTCCAGGACTCCCGGCTTCGTTTTGTGGCAACCAATTCACTGTCTGGTTCACGCGAATATGGGAATGGTGGAAGCAATGAGAATAGTATCAGGAGACTTGAGCTGGAGTATCCCAACAGTCACCGATTGGCTATCAGGGAAAAGAAAAATGAACATGAAGTGGAATTACATGTAAGCCTTTGATATGAGAGAGAGAGTCATGTTGAAACTGGAGCAGAACAGGAGCTTGAGGCACCTGGTATTCTGGTTAATCTGGGTCGTAGGCTTTACATTTATCAAGAGCTTTGGAGAATCCATGGAGGTTTATCTGGGGTGGTTCTCGTACTACCTGATCACCCTTCCCATCTTTGTTGCTCATACCTATCTGGTTGCCTATCTGCTGGTTCCCTATTTTCTGAATAAGCGGTTTTTCCTTCTCTTTATCGCACTGTTTCTGCTACTTTTTTATGGATTTTCGGTACTGGAACTTCTCTTGAGCAACGAGTTTATATATAGATGGTATCAAACGGGGACCGATGTGCCAGATAACTATCTTGCTCCCGCTAATGTAATTATGAGTGGTCTGGGCAACCTTTACATTGTTCTGGTATTTCTGGCTGTCAGAACCATCAGGGAATGGTATCATGCCGATACCCGGAGTAAAGAGTTGCAGCATATGGAATTGCAACAGCAGATGGAAAATGCCATCACCAGGGTTCAACCACATATGTTGCTTTATGCAATTGATCATATCGATCGCATGGTGGCTGAATCTTCGCCCGATGTAACACGTGCCATTGCGCTCACATCAGAACTCCTGAACGAGGTGATGATATATCATGAAGAGAAGCATAAACTGTTCTCCGGGGAGATTGATCTTGTCAGGAAACTGGTGGTGCTGGTCTCTCTGATCAGGGAGTGCAAACCCGATGTGGAGTTTTTTATCTCGGGCGATCCAGGACAGATAAAGATGCCTCCCATGATCCTGTTTACCCTTGTTGATATGATATTCAGAAAATTTGAAGGGGAACCCTCACTGCCTGAGTTGAATATAGAGGCTTCTGAGTATTCAGATATGATTACCATCCAGATATTGTACAGTGGAACAAGAAGAGAGGAAGAGACCATGCAGGAGTGTCTGCAAACAATGCAGCAAATAGAATCCTTTTATAAGGGCCAGGTTTCCATGAACATTGAATCACATAGTTATGGTTGTTCCGTTATCATAAGGAACATTGACTCATCGCCTGCAAATACCATTCACCCCCGGGCAGATGCAATTAACACCCCCGAACAGGTCATAAACTGAATAAGTTTTTTTCCCCCATGGGTGTCCATTACATTTGAATCGACTCTATGCACATCAATTGACAACTTGCCGTCAGCAGTCTTACTTTAAGGTTTTAGGTTTAATAAGTAACTACCCGACGGCAAGTTTTTTTTATTTCCCATTATCCATCTCCCATCCCCTTTTTCAGCTACTTCAGTAATTTAAATCAGGTTCAGAATTGGTCCAAGGCGTACAGCCATGTTCAAAATCGGACAATTTTAACATAAACCAAAATCAAAGAAATACCTTCTAAAATACAGGTATACAGCTTAAAACAAGTTTTGGCATAATAAGTGATCATAATTGTTAATGAGTTGTACAGGGATGGTACAAAAGGAGGAAGAAAAATGATAGCAGATCAATATTTGATTTCCCGGAGTCATCGGCAGCAGAAGGAGGACCGTAACAATCTGGAGTTGTTCAAGAACCTGTTGCAACCTCATTTCCTGTTCAACTCTCTGAATAACCTATATGCACTTTCATTGCGCAAGTCGGAAGAGACTCCGGAGGCCATTGCCCAACTTTCGAATTTGCTGGAGCGGGTAGTCTCCTATTCCTGCAAAGAGACGATCCTCCTCTCGGAAGAGATCGCGTTGATTGAAGAGTACATT
>JAGLTY010000340.1 GCA_023135025.1 Bacteroidales bacterium
CCCTGATCACCTGTTCACGTATGGCATTCCCGGTGATGGGCCGGAAGGACTGAAAAACCTTCAAAACTTCGTTCCGGATGGCATCGGAGCTGATCACCGTGGGAGGCTCCATGGTCACAAGAGCCACCAGCTGGAGTAGATGGTTCTGCAACATATCTCTTAATGCGCCGGAGTTGTCGTAATACCCGCCCCTGGTTCCAACGCCCAGGCTCTCCGCAAAGGTGATCTCCACATGGTGAACGAAATTCCGGTTCCAGAGAGGTTCAAAGATCCCGTTGAAGAATCGGGTCACCAGTACATTTTGCACCGTCTCCTTCCCCAGGTAGTGATCGATCCGGTACACCTGGTGCTCATCCAGGTGGGAAAGCAATCCCCGGTTCAGTTCGGCTGCCGAGAGATAGTCCATCCCGAAGGGCTTTTCAATAATGATTCTTCTGAAAATATTCCCAACCTCTCTGGTGAGTCCGGCCCCGGAAAGAAGCCGTGGAATAGTCTCATAGAGCGATGGTGGCGTAGCAAGGTAAAAGAGATAGCTGGGGTCGATCTGAAGCTCTGAGGTCATCTGTTCCAGGCGGTGTGCAAGCGCTCCATAAGCCTCCTCGCTTTCTGTGTCCATAGAGTGATAATGAAGCAGGGGAATCATCTCTCCCGGATCCTCCAGGTGGCGGGAGATCATCTCCCGGTAGGTGCTGTCATCAAATTTGCTTCTCCCGACACCCAGCACAGCAAACCTGTGGGGCAGAAGTCCCAGTTTTTGTAACTCTCCCAGAGCCGGAATCAGTTTCCGCCTGGTTAGATCGCCAGAGGCCCCGAAAATGACCAGGATGTGATTGGAAGGTTTATACATCGTTTACTCCATCGTTACTCTGTATACAGTGGACCTTGCGGTCACAAAGATCTCTCTCTCCCTGGGGCCAAAGGCCAGATTGGTGGCCGGAATGGGTAAGGATATGGTTCCCAGGTGTACCCCTGCACTGTCCAAAACCAGGATACCACCCGGACCGGTCACAAAAAGATTTCCTTTCTGATCCACCTTCATCCCGTCCGGTCCACCCGGAAGAGACATGTCGGTGGCCCTGAAAAAGACCCTCTTATCTACCACCTCCCCATTTTCATTCAGGGTGTACCTCATCCAGAACAGATCGTATTGATCCTCCCCATTCTCCGGTATAATCTCCATGTTGGCCACATAGAGATACCTTTCATCGGGCGACAGGGCGATACCGTTGGGCCATGAGAGGGTGCTGTCGATCAATGTCATTTCACCACCCCTCCACCTGAAAACCCCGTTGTAAGGCAGCTCCTTCTCCGGATCACTGTTCCGTTCGGGCAGTCCCCATGGCGGATCGGTAAAATAGATGGCCCCGGAAAAGGATCTGCAGAGATCGTTGGGACTGTTCAATCTTCTGCCCTGGTAAGAATCCACCAGCGTGGTCAGCTTCCCTTCGGGAGAGTACCTGGTGATGCTCCTGGAACCATGCTCACAGGCCAGCAGATCGCCCTCCTTTTGGAAAAGCAGACCATTGGCATTGTTGGAAGAGTCACGAAAGGTCACAAATTTTTTACCGGTCCACTCGTAAATGGTATTCGCCGGGATATCCGAAAAAACCAGATATCCCTTGGGGTGCCAGGCCGGTCCCTCGGTAAACTCAAAGTTAATCCCGATGCGCTCAATGACCGTTTCGCGGGGGACTACCTCCCAGAATCTATCGATTTCAGGCAGTAATTCACCGAGGGGATAGACCTCCTGTTTGGCCCTGCAGCCAAAAAGGAGTGCTCCCCCCATTATCAAACAGGTTAAAATCCTGAATCTTGCTGCTTGTCTCATATCCTTATTCTACTAACACCGGGAGTGGATCTCTGTTCACCATATTGCGGTGATGACCATTGGATGTCATCTCCACCATATGGCACACCATACACTGCCCGTGGGTTCCTATGGTACCTGCCAACCCCTGGTACTGCAAAGGCTGCTGGTTATCGCGTTGCAAACCGTATTTATTATAGGCTCCATATACCGCATGGGTCGATCCGTGACATGCCGAACACATCACCCCGTGATTATCGGTCCTGTTGCGGTAAAGCGCCTCAAAACCGGGAACCCAGCGGTTAAATGCTGTTCCATCAAAGCCATCCTCAAAAATATTATAATTGGTATGACACGATCGGCAATCGGGTTCCATAAGCCAGGGCATTCGCGGTTTAATCTCCTCCTTTGAAGAGGCCATTACCGGCTCCACTCCCCTGGCCAGCCTGGCTGAAGCCATTTTACCTGACTGATTGGCCAGCAATCCAAGTGCATGGTCCTCCAGTGTACCGTGACACTCGGTGCACCCAACGCCAACCTGGCTGTGCCTGCCGCGGAAACAGTTGGTGTTGCCATCGGGATGTGAAGGGTGACACATGTTGCATGCCTCCTGGTCCATCCCTGAAAGATAGTTGGCGTGGAAACCGTGAATGGCGGTTGAGAAGTTCAGCACCTCCGGCTTTCCGGGTGCCATTACTGCCGGATCGGCGTGACACGACTGGCACAGTTTGGGTTCGCCCTTCTCTGCATCCGCCAGCAGGGTGGTCCCGTTAAAACGATCATGTGCCTTCAGGATATTGATGGCAGTCAGATCTGCCATCCCGGAAACATCATTCCAGGCCCACCCGCCTTCATGGCAGTTTCGACATCCCATCCCGGTAGAGGTGGGAGCCACAGCTTTGGTAACCGCAAGCAGATCACCTGTGGATTCATCTAAAGCAGTAATGGTAAACACGGGGTAGGGATTGTAGGTCTTGTTATCCATATAGGGTACCACGGGTATCAGGTGTGCTGCAAACACAGACCCGTGCAGCTCCATGGTCCCAATTACACCCTTGCCCATAAGACCGGTTCCCTCGGGGAGATCGACACCAAAAATCGCCTCATCATACTCCCAGAACATAGAGTGA
>JAGLTY010000341.1 GCA_023135025.1 Bacteroidales bacterium
AGAATGGACCGCAGCTTATTGGCCACCAGCGACCTTAAAGCTATGACTATGCCTTCCAGAAAATGCATGGGAAAGGGGTCTTGAGGTTTAGCGCTCTTTTTCTTTGAGAGGAAAACTCCCTTCTGTGAGCCTTAGTTCTTTTTCCTCTCCTCCTTTTCAATGGCCCCGTCCCGGATATAGATTATCCGGTCAGCGTAGGTGGCGATATCGTGCTCGTGAGTGACGATGATAAGCGTATTTCCCTGCCGATGAAGCTTCTCGAATATCCTCATGATCTCTTGCCCGGTCTTGGTGTCCAAATTTCCCGTCGGCTCGTCTGCCAGAATCAGGGAGGGATTGTTTACCAGGG
Organism: Bacteroidales bacterium; assembly: GCA_023135025.1. Taxonomy (GTDB): domain Bacteria; phylum Bacteroidota; class Bacteroidia; order Bacteroidales. The sequence continues at coordinate 350 of JAGLTY010000341.1, forward strand.
CTCTGGCCAGGGCCACCCTTTGTCTTTCCCCTCCGGAGAGCTCATTGGGCTTGTGAGTTGCCCGATCTTCCAGATCCACCATCCTCAGAGCTTCTCGAGCCTTTCTTTTTCTAACCTCCGACTCGGTTCCGTTGTATACCAGGGGAAGCTCCACGTTATGCGCCGCGGTGGCACGGGCCAGAAGATTGAAGGTCTGAAACACGAACCCGATCTCCTTGTTTCTTATGCGCGCCAGCTCATCATCGTTCATCTGGCTCACCAGCTTGTCGTTCAAATAGTAATCGCCTTTACTGGGGGTATCCAGGCAGCCGATTAAGTTCATCAGGGTAGATTTCCCCGAGCCCGATGGCCCCATGATGGCCACATACTCATTTCTCTTGATATCAATATCTACTGAACGAAGCGCCTCCACGGTAATGGAACCTATATAGTAGTTCTTGACGATCTTATCCAGACTGATAATTGTTTCCATATTCAAATAAATTGTAGACGAAAATACATATTAATAAGAAGATATAATTCATAAAAGGTTTAAAACTTAATTTTAATTTCTGCTTTATGGAGGTCCTTTCTCAACAGCAGGATTCCCATATGAAACAGGTCAATACTCACCCGCACCTCCGGCCAGGAGACCACCTCTTTCCAGGCCCTCTGCATTCCCCTGGACCAGTAGATATCGTCCATAACGATCACCGACTCATCCCCCGCCCTTTCCATAAGTTTCCGCACATAGGTCACGGTAGGTTCATAGTGGTGATTGCCATCCACAAAAGCAACAAAACGTTGAGGAATCAGAGTCGAAATATGCTCCAGCTTCTCTTCCATCTTGCCCCAGTGGATAGATACCGGTCCCGGACAGCACCTGCATATCAATTGGGCAGCCAATGCAGCCCTCTCTCTGTCTCCCTCAATGGAGTGCAGAGGAGTTTCGGGCGATCCGGAAGAGAGGTAAATAGTACTTATACCCACACCGGTACCCAGTTCGATGATCATCTCAGGATGGAACCACCTGGTGATCCGGTACAGCAGAAAGCCAAATCTCCTGGAAACCGATGAACTCCTTACAAAAGCGCTTTCAGAGCGCAGCTTTCGGTGCTCATTCAGAATCGAAGGGGGCAGTTTAACACCTTCAGAATTGAAGAGCACCCTGTTCACAAACTCAAACAGGTAGGGCGAGTGAATCCCGTGTCCCTTACGGTGCCTGGTATGAAACAGGTGCTCTATGTATTTGAATATTCGCCAGGCCATGGGAAAGGTTTCTGCAATATGCAAATTTTACATAAATTGCTTCACGCATGCAACAATATCTTCAGCAGGACATTCAATTTCTTCCGGGAGTAGGTCCCAAACGTGCCGACATGCTCAGGCAGGAGCTGAATATCAATACAGTTGAGGATCTGCTCACATATTACCCTTACCGGTATGTGGACCGAAGCAGGTTTTATAAAATATCGGAGGTGACATCCGATATGCCGTTTATCCAGATCAAAGGAAAGATCCACGGGTACACCTCCATTGGCAAGGGAAGGGGAAAGCGGCTGGTGGCTGATTTTACCGATGACAGCGGACGATTAGAATTGATCTGGTTCAGGGGGGCCAAATGGATTCCTGAAAACTACCCGGTGGGAAAAGAGCTGGTGGTTTTCGGCAGACCATCGGTTTACCAGCGAAAACTGAATGTGGTGCACCCGGAGATGGAGGACCCTGAAAAAAAACATGCAATCCGTTCAAAGCTGCAGGCGGTCTACTCCACCACCGAAAAACTGAAGGACCACTACCTCACCTCCAAGACAATCAGCAAACTGATGGCCAACCTGATCAAGGGCCTGCCTAAAAAATTTGAAGAGACCCTGCCGGCCTGGCTTTTACAAAAACTGAACCTGGTCAACCTGGACAGCGCCATGCGGCAGATCCATTTTCCGGATGCAACCGACCAGTATAAAAAGGCTGAACTCCGTCTCAAATTTGAAGAGCTGTTCTATATCCAGCTCAATATCCTGCAGGGGAAAACCGAACGAAACAGGCGATTTCGCGGGAATATATTTGAAACCGTGGGCGAGAGCTTCAACACCTTCTACAGTGAGTACCTGCCCTTTGAACTGACCGGTGCTCAAAAAAAGGTAATGAAGGAGATACGCCGGGATATGGGGTCGGGACGACAGATGAACAGGTTGTTGCAGGGTGATGTGGGAAGCGGGAAAACCCTGGTGGCACTGATGTCGATGCTTATTGCCATTGACAATGGTTTCCAGACCTGTATTATGGCTCCCACGGAGATCCTTGCACAGCAGCATTTCCAGAGTATCAGCAGGTTTCTGGACGGAATGGATGTCCGTGTGGAGCTGCTCACCGGTTCTGTGAAGAGGGCAGACCGGGTACCTATCCATGAAGGGTTGCTGGATGGCACATTAAATATCCTCATAGGCACCCACGCCGTGATCGAAGATGTTGTTCAGTTCAGGCGTCTTGGTCTGGTGGTGATCGATGAACAACACCGGTTTGGTGTGGCCCAGCGGGCCCGACTCTGGAAAAAAGCCGATGTGCTGCCCCATGTACTGGTCATGACCGCCACCCCCATCC
>JAGLTY010000342.1 GCA_023135025.1 Bacteroidales bacterium
CCTGCGCAGTCAGCGAGATGGATAAGAACAACAAGAGTCCAATGGAAAACAGTCGGTTTTTCATATAGTTAGTTTTTAGCGTGGACAATTTAGGAATTATTTCCAATCAGCCGCCTCCATAAAAACAGATTATTGTGTACATTTAATTTTCCAAGTCAAAAAAAAATGAGAATCCTTCGTCCCATATTATATCTGCTCCTTATACTGGTCGTAGCCTTTCTGCTATTCCTTCTCTATGCCACCATAGATGACTATCGCCCCGATGAGGTCACCCTGCAATCGACTGAATGTGAGCCGGATATCATATCCGACTCTTTAGAGATAAACCTGCTGATCTGGAATATTGGATATGCCGGCCTGGATGCATCCATGGATTTCTTTTACGACGGTGGAGAGCAGATGCGCCCATCCAGGGAGGGGGTCATCCGCAATATGGAGGGAATCTCCAGCACCCTGGCACCCTACATCGGCTTTGATTTTATTATGCTGCAGGAGGTGGATCAAGATTCGAAAAGGAGTTATCATGTGAATGAGTTTCAGACAATTAAGGATCAGTTCAAGGGCTATTACAGCAGTTTTGGAATGAACTACGATGTGGGATTCGTTCCCATTCCTGTTTCTGAACCCATGGGAAAAGTGGAATCGGGATTGATGACCCTGTCAAAACAGTGTCCGGGTAGTGTGGAACGCCACAGTTTTCCTGGCAATTACAGCTGGCCCATGAAGCTGTTTATGCTGGACCGCTGCTTCCTGGTAAACCGTTACCAGGTTAGTAACCAGAAGGAACTGGTCATCATCAATACCCACAATTCGGCTTACGACGACGGCTCCCTCAGGGCTCAGCAGATGTCCTATCTCAGAGATTACCTGCTTTCCGAATATGATAAAGGGAACTATGTCATTGTGGGGGGCGACTGGAACCAGACCCCATTCGGTCTAAAACCTGAACTTCCCTTCCATCGCTTCGACACAGAAGATCTGACCTATGTGGAGAAGGATTATCCCGCCCCCGGGTGGAAATGGTCCTTCGATACAACCATGCCCACCAATAGGCGGGTAGCGGAACCATATGACCGTGACAGCTCCCCTACCACAATTATCGATTGCTTCCTGACATCTCCGAATGTTGAGCTGAAAGAGGTTAAAACCATTGACCTGAATTTTCAATACAGTGACCATCAGCCTGTACAACTTCAGGCCAGGTTATCCATAAATCAGTAAACCAATCTCCCTCAATGAAAATTTTAAAGCGCATTCTAACCATCATCCTGGTTGTTATCGTGCTGGCTGTTGCCGGCGGTATGATCTTTCTAAACAGTGTCAAGACGCGGGCAGTGCCCGATTACAACAGTGGTGTCGATCTTGAAAACCTGTCGGCTCCTGTTACTGTATTCCGCGATTCGCTGGGGATTCCCCATATCTATGCCGACAATGAAGAGGATCTCTACCGCACGGTAGGATATGTAATGGCCCAGGACCGGCTGTGGCAGATGGACCTGATGAGAAGAATCACCACAGGGCGCCTATCGGAGGTACTCGATCCCGGACTGGTAGAGGCAGACCAGCTCTTCAGGGCACTTGATTTCCCGAAGAAATCCCGCCAGGTGATTTCACAGACCAATCCTGATATCCTCCTCTGCCTGGAGGCATTCACAGATGGGATCAACCAGTTTATCAGCCAGAATCAAAAGAAGCTCTCCTTCGAGTTTACCATGCTGGGATACAAACCCGACCCCTGGGAAATTGTCCATACTTTCAATCTCATCGGGTACATGGCGTGGGACCTCTCATCGGGGTGGAACACCGATATGTCACTTTATAAAATCCAGCAGGTGGTCTCCGATACTCTGTTCAGAGAGCTGCTTCCCGATATGAAGTTTCAGGGCATACCCGTATTTCCGGACTATATGAGTTCGAACAACACCCTTGAACTGCAATCGGCCATGACAGATGCCATCGGGATCATCGATGAACTGGGACTGCAGGTTTTTGAAGCCTCCAACAACTGGGCCGTATCCGGAAAGAAGAGTGAAACCGGCATGCCCATTATGGTTAACGACATGCACCTGGGTCTGATGGCACCGGGCATCTGGTACCAGATGCACCAGGTGATCGAGGGAGAGTTGAATGTGACAGGTGTTGCCCTGCCGGGTGGCCCCTTTATTATTGCAGGGCACAACGAAGATATTGGCTGGGGCATGACCAATGTGACCGTAGATGACCTCGATTTCTATCTGGAGACCATCAATCCGGCCGACAGCAACCAGTACCTGCTTGATGGAGAGTGGGTCGATATGCGCGTCGTAGAAGAAAAGATCGTGGTGAAGGGGTCAGAGGAACCCGCCATAAGGATCAACCGCTTTACCCATCGCGGACCTGTGGTCAGTGAGTTTAAAGGTGTTAAAGATCGGGTTATCTCTGCCAGATGGCAAGGCAATGAGTATAGCAATGAATTAAGAGGCACATACCTTCTGAACCGTGCCGGAAACTGGGAAGATTTCAGGGAAGCGGTCAAAACATTCAATTCGGTCAGCCAGAATATTGTCTATGCAGATAGATTCGGAAACATCGGACTGCAAACATCGGCGGGGATTCCAATCAGGCACTCAGGAGGTATCATGGTCTACCCGGGCGACACCACTCTGTACGACTGGCAGGGACAGGTTCCCTTTGAGGAGCTGCCCTACTCCTATAACCCCGAGTGCGGCTATGTCTCCAGTGCCAATAACAAAACCGTGGATGACAACTATCCCTACTATATAGGTTCATGGTTCAGCCTGCCCTGGCGCATAGGAAGGATCCGGGAGATGCTGGAAGAGAAAGAGGTAATGGGAACAGAAGACTTTAAGCGAATGCTGCGCGACCAGAACTCTCATTTTGCCATGAAAAT
>JAGLTY010000343.1 GCA_023135025.1 Bacteroidales bacterium
CACAGGTCCGCGATATGATCAAGGGTCTGCCTACGGTGATCCAGTCCTCCGACATTAAAAACGCGAGCCGCGCCTTCGAACTGAAATCGACCTTTATCAATAAGAACAGCGAAACGTTGCTGCAGGATATACGCAATTTTATCATGCATCACCTGGGTTTTGGGAATTTTGTCTACAGGGATTCGGGGGGAAGAAAAATTGCCGAGGCCAAATCGCTGAAGGAGTTTGAAAAGCATATTGACTCCATTCCCAGCGAATCGCTGGTATACCACGGGAAACGGGACCACTTTTCACTCTGGCTCATGGCCCGTGGCGAGATCAAGATTGCCAAGATGATCCACCCGGTGAAGGTGACCGATTTTAAGACCCCGGACGATTTTCGCAACTACCTGCAGCATGTGATCAAGAAGTACCGCAACGAATCCAACACGGGGAAGATTGTCAACTTCGAGGGGTCGGCCCTGCTGGATGAGTCCAATATCGTGAGCCTGGGCAGCGGTTCCCTGGGTGGAAAGGGCAGAGGATGTGCTTTTATCAACACGCTGATCTACAACCTGAACTTTGCGGAGATCATACCGGAGATGAATATCCGAACCCCCCGTACGGCCATTATCGGCACCGACGAATTTGATATTTTCATGGAGAGGAACAACCTGCTGGAGGTTATACACCAGGTGAACGACTATGAAAAAATCCGGCAGAAGTTCCTGGAGGGGAACCTCTCCTACAACCTGGAGAAGCGGTTGAAGGAGCTTCTGAAATTGCTGAACCGCCCACTGGCTGTGCGCTCCTCCAGCCTGCTGGAAGACTCTACCATGCAGCCATTCTCCGGGATTTTCGAGACCTACCTGATTCCCAATAACCATCCCGATTTTAATGTGCGGTTCAGGCAGCTGAAGGATGCGATCAAACTGGTCTACTCTTCCATCTATTCGCCTCATTCGAGGCGCTATTTCGAAGCAATCAATTTTTCGCTGGAGGAGGAGAAGATGGCCGTTGTGATTCAGGATGTGGTGGGGACCTACCACCAGGACCACTTCTATCCCCATATCAGCGGTACGGCCCAGTCGCACAACTACTACCCGGTGGCCCATATGGAGCCGGAAGATGGTTTTGCCATTGCAGGACTGGGACTGGGACACTACGTGGTGAACGGGGAGCGGGCCTACCGTTTCTCTCCCAAATATCCCACCCTGGAGATGAGCACGATCCAGAGCCAGCTGCGCGATTCGCAGGTGGAGTTTATAGCGCTCGATATGATCAATTCGGAGGTCGATTTCTGCAATAAGGGCTCTGAGGCAAACCTGCACAGGCTCTCCATATCGGAGGCGGAGACGCACGATGTACTGAAGCACATGGCATCGGTTTATGATGTGGAAAATGAGCGGATCGAGCCGGGACTCACCACACCGGGTCCGCGTATCCTCAATTTTGCCAATATTCTGAAGTATGAGTATGTACCACTGGCCAGGGCGCTTACCCTGATCATGGATGTGGGAAAAGAGGCGCTGGGTTCGCCGGTGGAACTGGAGTATGCGGTGGACCTTGATAAGGCCGAAAACGGGAAGCCCTCCTTCTTTTTTTTGCAGATCAAGCCTATGATGGGTACCGGGGGAGAGTATACTTTCGATACGGGGGGCATCGATCCCGAAGAGATGATCATCTATGCGGAAAAGAGCATGGGCAATGGGAAGGTGGACAATATCAAGGATCTGATCTATGTGGATCCAAAAGATTTTAACAAGATGAAGACCCGTGAGATGGCCGCACAGATAGAACGGTTCAACCGCAAAATGGTGGCAGAGGACCGGAAATATATTCTGATCGGTCCGGGTCGCTGGGGCACACGCGATCCCTTTATCGGGATCCCTGTAAACTGGGCGCAGATCTCCAATGCAAAGGTGATCGTGGAGACCAGTCTGGATGAGTTTTCCCTGGATGCCTCTCTGGGCTCCCATTTTTTCCACAATGTAACCTCCATGAATGTGGGTTATTTCAGCATACAGCACGATTCGTCCGCCTCATTTATCCGCTGGGATGTGCTGGGTGAGCAGGAGGTTGTGGAGGAGACCGGATTTGTGAAACAGATCCGTTTTAAGGAGCCTGTTTGTATCATGATGGATGGAAAGAAAAGAATTTCTATTATCTTAAGGCATGCCTGCAAACTCAAAAACGGAGCATAGCGGTAGTCACCATCCCACCATTGACTTCAGCCCTACAGCCTTTAACCTGTTGATGCAGAAGCGTATACACAGGGTTCTAATCATCAGTTCCAACTACGATTTCTTTATGCTGGAGGAGGATGGGCGGATCGATGAGCAGATATTCAATGAATATGTGTCGCTGAATCTCCGCTATCCGCCGGTGTTTGTAAAGGCAGATAGCGCGGCCGAGGCGTTCCGGATCCTGGAAAAGGAGAATATCAACCTGGTAATCGAGATGCTGAACCTGGGGGAGGACGATGCCTTCTCCGTGGCCAAAAGGATCAGGAAGAAGTACAAGGAGGTGCCCATCGTTGTGCTTACCCACTTTAATCGGGAGGTGAGCATACGGCTGCAGGCCGAGGACATGTCGGCCATCGACTATGTCTTCTGCTGGCTGGGCAATGCCGACCTGCTGCTGGCCATTATCAAGCTGATCGAGGACAAGATGAATGCCCCTTACGATATTGAGGTGGTGGGGGTACAGTGCATTATCCTGGTGGAGGACTCCATCCGATACACCTCCACCTATCTGCCCGAACTCTATAAGATTGTGATGCAGCAGTCACGCAACTTTGTGAAGGAGGCGCTCAATGAGCACCAGAGAATGCTGCGCATGCGCGGCAGGCCCAAGATCCTGCTGGCCAAGACTTATGATGAGGCGATGGAGC
>JAGLTY010000344.1 GCA_023135025.1 Bacteroidales bacterium
GATATATCCCGAAAGATACCCTGCCTCTGGTTGGAATAGAGCCGGTTGGAACCATCACTGTTGATGACCACCAGGTCAATGTCCCCGTCCTCGTCAAAATCACCAAAAGCGGCATCAACGGTCTCCTCATTTTCACCGGCAAGACCCGACTTCCCTCCCTGCTCAAGGAAAGTGCCATCCGAATTGTTCCTGTAGAGCAAATTGGAACCTGCTCTGGTTACAAATATATCCAGGTCGCCATCATGATCATAATCAAAAAAGAGAGAACCGGTCCCGGGGGCATCATCCCCCACCCCGGTCTGGCCTGTAACATCTGTAAAACGCTCCCCGCCCGTACTCCTGTACAACAGGTTGGCTCCCTCCTTTACCACATAGATATCAAGGAATCCATCATTGTCATAATCGGCAAACCGCACCGAGGTCTCTGCGCCCATGTGGTCGATTCCCAACTCTGCGGAGACATCCTGGTAGGCTCCCCATTCATTCTTAAACAGATAGTGTTTGTATGTTCCAGTTGCCGGGTCGGTCCGTCCGGCATAAAGGTCCACATCTCCATCACCGTTATAATCACAGGCCGCCAGGTGGGTGGTCCCCTGTGTACCCTCCGCAGCTGAACCTGCCCCGGTCAACAGAAAATCGAGGCCTGAGGTGGCCGTAATATCGGTAAATTTAATGGCCGCCAGGATCTCCTCCCAATCCGCAGCCTGGAAACCCATCTGCTGCTGATCAAAAGTGATGACAGGTGACCCCACGAGTGCCCCTCCCGGCCCTTTCAGATCCATCATCCCCGCCTGGTAAGGGGTGGTTACTTTCATATAATTATGGAAAATCATAAAGGAGACCGAAGCCTTTTCAATATCCGGCTTTCGCAGCGCTACAAGAGATTGGTCGTAATATTCAACCGCCTCCTTGGGGAACTCAGGGAAAACCTGTTGAACCTCCTCCAGCAGCGCCAGGGCCAGGTCCGATTCCCCCTCCTGAATCAGTATCTCCAGCAGATTCAACCTTGGAACAATGTTGCCCGGGACTTTTTCAGCCAGCACACGGGTATACTCCAGCCGTTTGCTGAGCGCCTCCTCTCCCTGCATGGAAGCGTATAGTTCGGTCAGGTTAAACAGTGATTTCACATGCCCCGGGGAGAACTCCATAATTTTTTCAAGCTCCTCCACAGCCTTCTGAGATGCACCACTCATCTCATATACCTTGGCCAGTATCAGTCTTACATCGGGATCTTCGGGTTGCATCCGAATCGCTTTATGCAGCCACTCTTCGGCCTTCTCAAAAGATCCCATCCTGAGGTAGACGATTCCAAGGTTGGCATAACCCATTACTTCGTCGGCGTCCAGGTCAATAATCTTCAGAAACTCTGCCTCCGCCTCTTCCAACTGGTTCTCTTCAAGATAAGCCAGACCCAGTGTTTTTGCCGAGATCATCTCTTCGGCCCGCTCCGAATCAGTGCCTTTTTGCTGTTTACATCCCTGACCAGGCATAAGTAATAGCCCGGCAATCAGTATGATAAAGCTTCTGTATCTCATGATTTTCCTTCTATAAACACGGAAGACAAGATACGAAAAACATGCTACTTCAGTCGCATGAATTTCCTAACTTTAGCATATGAAAAAGAGGTTGAAACGTCGTGATTTTCTTGGCCGTACTACCCTGGCAGCCCTCTCTGCCGCCACACTGGGAGCATGTACAACCAGGGAAAACGCCCCATCAGAAACAGCTGGTCCTCTCTCCCCGGGTGAGAACAACTTCAGCAATGAACTGGCCAAAAACCGCCAGATGCCACGCGACCTGGTGATGAAAATGCTGGATCAAAAAGTGGACCACTATATGCAGCTTTCGCACCACTGTGCCCAGAGCAGCTTTATGGCTCTGAAGGAGCAGTTCGGGCTCAACGGTGAGCAGGTAATCAAAGCGCTGACACCCATGCCGGGTATTGCGGAACGGGGAGAGACCTGCGGAGCGGTCACCGGTCCCCTGATGGCCATGGGACTGATCTATGGCCGGGATCTCCACCATTTGGATGACTGGGAGGCCTACCAGGAATCGCTGATCCCCACCGGTCATTTCTGTAAACGGTTTGAGAAGGAGTTTGGAACCACCCTCTGCCACGAGGTCCAGAAGGTGAAGTTCGGACGTTGTTATCAACTTACAGACCCAGGTGAACTGCAGGAGTTCCAGAATGCAGGTGCCACCGAGCACTGCAGTGCCGTGGTACGAAGTGCCGTCAGGATAGCCGCTGAAATTATACTGGAGGACGATACTCATTAACCACGTGTGGTGATGGAGGTAATTAGCAATCCCTCTTTTTCATCTTCATCCAATGGTGTCTGACCCTCAAAATATGATAGTTCTAATCCCATAAAGATCTTCTCATTTCATACTTGATCTCATCTGCCAGCTCACAAACTGCCTGATCAATATGCTCCCTATCGGTAGACTGGTTTTCCAGCATCATGGTATGATCTGTTCTAAGAACGATTTTTCTTGCAAGTTCAGTCGCTTTTTGATCCACAAGCGTATCAACAGATCCACATACAGGAACAAATCCATATACAAGTTTCATCTCCAAAGCGCTACCCACCTCCTTCAATAAATGCAGGGTAATGGATCCTGTAGCTTCGCTTGCTTCAATTCTGTTTACGGCCTGCCTGGTGACACCCAGTTTTTTCCCAAGCTGTGCCATAGTCATGTTTAATGTGGTACGGATGCCATTGATCCACCCCTGTGCCGGCATTTTTATCTGATCCGCTTCTTTGAATGGAAAAAGTTTTCTATCCAGCTGTTCAATCAGTAGCTTATTTATGTTTCTCATGACTCAGACCTTTTCATATTCAACAAATGTAAATGTATTCATTTACAT
>JAGLTY010000345.1 GCA_023135025.1 Bacteroidales bacterium
ATCATCAGGCTCTACTTTGGACGCAACGGGAAACACCCCCATACCCTTGAAGAGATTGGAGAAGAGTTTAATCTCACCAGGGAGCGGGTACGGCAGATTAAGGAGAAAGCCATCAAGAGGTTAAAGCATACCACAAGAAGCAAAATCCTCAAAAGTTACCTGGGTTAATCCTTCCTGATAATATCACCGGCGCTGGAGCTTCTGGAATGTACAACCTTCGCATCGCCCCTGTAGTATATATTCCCCGCACTGGAAGCATTCATTGAGATCTCCTCTGTGGCATGGACCCTGGCATCTCCTGCACTCGACACAACCACATCCACCTTTCCCGCGATCAGGTCAAAGGCATGCAGATCACCAGCACTACTCAGGCTCACATTCAGTATATCGGCACTACCTGAAATGCGTGCATCGCCACTGGAGCTGATATCCATGTCGATCTTGCTGGCCTCCACCTCAAGGGAGAGGTCCCCGGCACTGCTGATGGAGATGCTGAGATCGTCACAACCAAATGTGGTCTGACCCACACAATCACCAGCACTACTGATCTTCAACTCAGACAGTTTTGGAATGGTTACATGAACCTTTTTGGATTTGGCGCTCCTGATATTCACATGGTCGGTCTTCACCACAAGAAATTTTCCGTTCATCTCCGTCAGAATCACTTCCAGCAGATTTTCATCTGCTTCCACTGTTACTTCGAAACTATTGCCTTCGCTAAGCCATACATCGATACCTGAACTGATATGAACCCCCGTAAAACCGGAGAGGTCCCTGGTCTCTTTAACCACTTTGCCATTGCCTGAGATACCCTGATTCCATCCATCAATCAGACAGGATGAGAGTGTAAGTAGAATGGCAATACTGAGAAATGCTAATCTTTTCATTGTTAGGAGATTTGAATATTAATTAATATGACTACCTAATAGACGTTTAAATTCCCGAAATGTTACTCCACCTCCATCACAAGCCCCTTCAGGTACTCTCCTTCCAGATGGAATATACTTACAGGATGATCGGGTGGCTGAGAGAGCTGATGCAGAATGCGCGCTTTCCTCCTGGCATTGGCCGCAGCCACAAAAACCGATTTACGGAAATTCTCCCTACTGACTGCCTGGGAACAGCTGAAAGTAAAGAGGATTCCGCCCGGTGCAATCGCTTCAAAAGCCCTTTGATTCAGTCGCTTGTAACCCTGAAGCGCATTACTTAGTACATTCTGATGTTTGGCGAAGGCCGGTGGATCCAGAATAATCAGATCGTATGACTCCTTCATATCCTTAAAGTATCCGAAAGCATCTTTGGCAAAAGCCTCGTGGCGGGCATCGCCCGGAAAGTTCAGTTCAGCATGCTCCCTGGACAGGTCGATCGCCTTCCCACTGCTGTCCACACTATGGACCAGGTCGGCACCTCCTCCCATTCCATAGATGCTGAAACCACCAGTATAACCAAACATATTCAGCACTTTACGACCTGTGGAATACTCTCCCACCAGTTTTCGGTTTTCGCGCTGGTCAATAAAGAAACCTGTCTTCTGACCCTCTACCCAGTTTACATTGAACCGGTATCCGTTTTCCAGCACCTCGCCCCGTTCCCGGTTACCCAGCAGAAAACCGGATTTCCCCGTAATTCCGGGCTTATCGGGCAGGGTCGATTCACTCTTATTATAGATGGTATGGAGCCGGTCCCCGGCCGCCCTCTTTAACGATTCCACAATGGCATCCAGGTTACGGTGCATTCCAATGGAGTGCATCTGTAAAACAGCCACCCCGCCGTAGTAATCCACTATCAGACCGGGCATACCATCACCCTCAGCATTGACCCATCTGAAAACATTGGTTTGAGGATTGGCTACCAGTCCCAGGGTTTCCCTGAGGCTCCATGCATTGGCAATCTTCTGGTCCCAGAAAGGCTGGTCTGTCTCCACAGGTTCAAAACTGATCACCCGCACCGCGATGGAACCCTGCTGGTAGTGCCCCGATGCAAGGAATTCATTCTGGTTGTCGTACACATCAACCAGTTCACCCTCCCGGGCAGGTCCATCTATCTTTTTAATGGCCCCTGAAAACACCCAGGGATGAAACCTCCTGAGTGATTGATCCTTACCCGATTTTAAAACAACTCTGGTGCGTTCTGCCATCACATTATTGTATTGAAGCTCTTAAACTGTTGTATATCATCAAACAGACCCATGCATCGGTCGCTGCATACCTCAACTGAGCCTCGTTTAACACATCGGCGTCCCAGTTGGAGACCTGTTGTGATTTAGAGATCCGCCTGTTCAGCACAATTCCACTAATTTTTTTTAACCCCTTTTCGTCAATACGAAACGCCTGCACATAGTGCTGAAGGTCTAGAAAACCACATGGTTCAAACTGAAAATCGGCCCGAAGCCTTCTCAGGTCATCCTTGAGCCCCAGCCCAATCTTTAACGGAATCTCAACCGATAACAGCTCCAGTAGCTTTCCAGGGTAACCGATCCGGCTCACACGCAGGATCCAGGACTGTTCCAGTGAAGAGATCTGTATCAACGAAGTAGGGTAGACTTTCCCCTTCTTAAAAGATGGCCTTGTCTCGGTATCAAATCCCAGAACCGGCTGCTGAGCAATATGGTCTATCTCCTGCTCAAAAGCCTCCAATGAATCAATCATATGAATGGGTCCTTCATACTGGATCAGCTCCAGTCCAGCCACCTCCTCTTTACTTATCTCGCTCTGAAACATCACGTTTTCTCTGTTGGATCAACCCCGGATACATACAGTTCGTGCAGTGCACGCAATGCATGCAGCAGTTTCGCTCCCCAGTGTTCGCCAAACCGCTCTTTCAACTCCCAGGCAGCATCATTCATCAAC
>JAGLTY010000346.1 GCA_023135025.1 Bacteroidales bacterium
GTACCCACGCGTGAGCTGGCCCAGCAGATCGATCAGCATATGGAAGGATTCTCCTATTTTACCCCGGTAAGCTCTATCGCAGTTTATGGCGGGGGAGACGGAACCCTTTTCGCCCAGGAAAAAAAGGCGCTGAGCGAGGGGACCGAGGTTGTCATCTGCACACCGGGTAGAATGATTGCCCATCTGCACAACAACTACGTAAAGTTTGACAGCTTAAAATACCTGATACTGGACGAGGCCGACCGGATGCTCGATATGGGTTTCCACGAAGATATCATGAAGATCATCCAGTACCTGCCCAAACAAAGGCAGAACCTGATGTTTGCGGCTACCATGCCCAATGATATCCGGAAACTGGCCCGGAAGGTGCTGCACCAGCCAGTGGAGCTGAATATTGCCATCTCCAAACCGGCCGAGAAGATTCTGCAAGTGGCCTATGTGGTTTACGAAACCCAGAAACTCCCCCTGGTGACGCATCTGCTGAAGGGACACGACCTGAAAAGCGTTATTGTTTTCTGTTCCACCAAGTTATCGGCCAAACAGCTGGGAAGAGAGCTGAAGAGAGAGGGGCTGAAGGCACAGGATATCCACTCCGACCTGGACCAGAAGACCAGGGAGGAGATCATGCTCGATTTCAGGAACCGCAAACTGAACATCCTGGTGGCCACCGACCTGCTGTCACGCGGCATCGATGTGGATAATATTGAACTGATCATCAATTATGATGTGCCCCACGAAGGAGAGGACTATATCCATCGCATCGGGCGGACCGCCAGGGCCGAATCGGATGGTGTGGCCATCACCCTGATCAGCCAGGAGGAGCAGTATAAGTTTGCCCGCATTGAAAAACTGCTGGAGAAAAAGGTCACCAAATCTTCGGTACCCTCAGAGTTTGGGGATACCCCCGAATATGATCCATCCAAAAACAGGGGCCGTTCGGGTAACTTCAGAGGTGGCGGAAGATACAAAGGCGGCGGAAAAACCCGGGGCAAAAGCTACCAGGATAAAAGATCCGGAAGCCGTCCTAAAAACAGATAAGCTGCTTAACGCGTCACCATAAACTGTACCGACTCTCCCTCCTGTGACCTGAAGATATAGATGCCTTCACCCAGCAGAGGCACGTGTGCGTATTCTGCATCCTCAAGCTCCATCAATTTCTGACCCATGATGTTATAGATGGCACCGGTCACCCTTTTATTAAAATAGAACAATCCCTCACTGACCGGGTTGGGGTATATGGAGAGCGGCTCCACAATGGCCGGGCTTTCATACACACCGGTACTCAGATTGGAGTATCTGGGTGTGGGTGACGGAAATGGGACCCACTCCGCTCCGCCATCCTCCAGCCGGCCCATGGAAATATCCGACTCCTGTGGTCCGAAAGTTACAGAATCTACAATATGGAACCCGGTGGAAGGTCGCTCCGAAAGACGCAGCTCCTCTCCATCCTTGCTGATTTTAAAAGTGGCATGGTTCACACCCTGCTCCTCATCATCATCGAGCCATACCAGGTAGAACCCACCTGGTTGAATATACTCCTCGGGAAATCTGTATTTTCCAGGTGAGCCCATGTTATCACTCAGGAAGTAATCGGCCAACCAGACCTGATCATCACTGGCGTTGTATATCTCAGCCCAATCATCATATTCACCAAACTCATCCTTTTTATTATTCCTGTTTGAAGCAACGAACTCATTGATATAGAGCGGTCCGGAAATAAGCGGATAGTAAATAACCAGTGTGGTATCGGGATAGCGATTCTCCTGTCCGCCCTGGTCGGTAACTGTAAAATAGAGTTCCACTTCAGATGCATCACCCAGGGAACGGATGGTATCGCGGTAGGTAGAAGTCCCCGAAACCGGGTCGGTTTCTGTGGGAGTATCCTTCAACAAAGTACTCCAGCTTCCACCATCGATCCGGTAGTGAAGGGTGGTTGTGAATCCGGGCTCATCATCCTCGACGGTCCAGTCCAGGTCAATCCTCTCTGAGCGTGGCTCCACCCTTACATGAGAAAAGAGTGGAGAGGCATCTGCATCGACAGACTCGGCCAGTGCACTGGCACTCCGGGCAGTGATAAATTCCTGCACGCCATACTGTACATGCCCTCCCCAACCGCCTGTCATGGCTCCTTCAAAATCGCTGAAGGAAAATCCCCAATCACGTGAATAGTAGGTGTCCAGTGCCACATAATCACTGATCTGCTGACTCCATCGTGCCAGTTCATCATTCAACTCGGTGGAAGCAACATATTCCGCCAGCTTCTTGATGTACATGGTGTACTGCGCCTTGTACTCCTCCACTCCAAGGATTTTTTCATAGAGGGGACGCAGGTTCAGGTTCCAGCTATAAATGGACCGGGTCGACCAGTCTATCTCCCTGAAATCAATTCCGAAACTGTTTTCCAGGTTGTAGGGAATATATTCAAACCTACCCGTCACCTGGTCCCTGTAGAGATAGTAGTTATTCCTGTCGCCGGCGTAACCATCCCAGTTACCGGTCATTACATCCACAGCCATCACCTTCAGATACTGCTGTACATTGATCAACCTTTCCAATTCATCTTTCAGCTGATCTCCGCTATGTTGGTCCAGTGTAATAATCAGTGCAGCCAGGTCCTCATAGTCATCCCAATCTTCATTGGTTCGCAAAGCGTAGACCCGTCGACCGTCATATTCAAACTTATAATCGCTCTGAGATGAACCCAGATAGGTAAGGTCGGCCGGCCATAAATTCCTGTAGAGGTTGCCGTCATTGTTGTCGAACCTCGATTTCACAAACCTTTCATCTATATGTTCTGTATTCAGGTAGACCCCGTAAAAATCATTATTGATATAGAGCAG
>JAGLTY010000347.1 GCA_023135025.1 Bacteroidales bacterium
GTAGATCAGACCCAGATCGCCCGTGGTTAGTCCCAGTCCGTCGGCCTCCCTCGAATCGAGCAGGAAAGGAGAGGCCAGCTTCACCAGCTGTGATTCGCCCAGACGGTAAACCAGCAGAAAGAGCAGCATGACGCCGATATTCTTTTTCCTGAAAAAATCAGCAAAGGTGGCCAGGAACTCCTTCATAAATCCATCCTCCCCGGTTTGGTTGGGACGGTCCTCTTCCGGACGTGGAAGGGCAAACCGGTGGTAGATATGGAACCCTGCAAACAAAAGGGCCACGACAATAAACACCATGGTCCAGGCAAAACGAATGTTCCCGCTCAATCCGGAAAAGGAAGCTGAAGTGGCCTTTTCAAGTGTCGGGTCCAGTTTAAATACCGCAAAGGCAGGTATATCCCAATTCTCCTCGTTAAACTCGAACCGGTAACTACGGGCCAGGGTGATACTCTTATCCCCCTTATCGAAGCTGAAATTCATTACAATGTTTACACCCTCTTCAGGCTTTACACTGAGCCGAAACCAGGTATAACCCACATTCCCGGTAAGCTCT
This sequence comes from Bacteroidales bacterium, assembly GCA_023135025.1. Classification (GTDB taxonomy): domain Bacteria; phylum Bacteroidota; class Bacteroidia; order Bacteroidales. The sequence continues at coordinate 554 of JAGLTY010000347.1, forward strand.
GTTCCGGCGGCATCTCCAACTGCATCCTCGCCGGCACCCTCTTCTTCAGGGTAAAATCCGTGCGCACTGTTCCACTCATCCACAGCAGTCATCAGGCTGTTTGCCTCAGCTTCTGTGATATTGGCAGTGCCTATACGGACCTCTTCGGCTGTTACAAAATAGGTCTCCCCCGCTTCCGGCTGAACAGAAACCGCTTCCGGGTTAAATGCTGCAGTTGTCGACTCCTCCACTGCTATTACATTCACCTCCACCGGGGGAAGCCCGGTCTTCGCTTCAAAATAGCCTGCCAGGATCACCAGCAGCCCCTGACCGGTCAGCATGGCCAGGCGGTAGAAAGTGCTTCGTATCCCAACAAAAAAGGCCTGATCATGCTTTGAAAGCCCCAGCATATAGAACCCGTCGGCCGCAATATCGTGGGTGGCCGAGCTAAAAGCCAGCAACCAGAAAAAAGCGAGGGTAAACTGGAAAAAACGCTCCACCGGGATGGTGAAAGCCACCCCTGCCAGTCCAGCCCCGATGCAGAGCTGCATCACCAGGATCCAGAATCGTTTGGTCTTCAGGATATCCACCACAGGTCCCCACAGGGGCTTGATCACCCAGGGCAGATAGAGCCAGCTGGTGTAGAGGGCTATCTGGGAATTGGAGATACCCATCCGCTTATAAAAGATCACCGAAAGGGTCATTACCAGCACATAGGGAATGCCTTCTGCAAAATAGAGGGAAGGCACCCAGAGCCAGGGGCTGGAACCTCTTCTATTTTCGGACTGAACAGAATCTGTTTTACTCATATTGTTTTTCTATGGTAGCGTCTATAAAATAGTGCTTCAATATTTCAAGATGGGAATACCCCTTGCTGGCCATGACCGCTGCACCGATCTGGCAGAGCCCAACTCCATGTCCCCAGCCGGCTCCTCTCAACAGGAAACTTCCGGGAACCCCGTTTTTCACCTGCTGTTTCTCAACGATAAAAGCGGAACTGTAGAGGTGTGAACTACTTAGCCAGCGCCTGATCTCCAGCTCCTTTCCAACTATCAGCGTCCGCTTCGATCCAATGATCTTCAGTCTTACCAGCCGGCCCGACTCACCCCGCTCCACCGGAACCAGGTCCAGGATCTCGCCAAAATCGATTCCCGATTTTTCACGGACCAGGGAGGCGATCTCCTCCTGGCTATAATTCACCTCCCAGCGGAAAAAGTCGCTGGAGTTCTGATCGTAATCGTTTAACACCTGCCTCAGCAGGGTCGCATCGGTGGTGTTGCAAAAAGCCTCCGGCAATCCTTTAATAAAGGCCACCGCATTGGTCTCCACCTTCAGGTCACCGCTATGGATGGCAGATGAAGCCGGATGATCCTCTACCCGTTGCAGATAGGGATGAGCCACAGGTTCCCAACAGTGCTGGAACTCCTCCACAACCCCTCCACAGCATTTGGAGAAGCGGGCATCACATATCCTGCCATCAAATTCTAGCACCTCTCCGGCAGTCTCATTTACCGCCTTCACCACTTCAGGGTTGTGCGAGCGGGTGGTACCCTGGTAACGCTGACAATGGTCATCTGCGCAGACATGGAACTGGACGTGATCCTCCCGGTCGTACCAGCGGATATACTCCTCCTCTGTGCGGTGCTCCGGTTCATAGGCATTGTCCGACCCTGCCAGCTGGTCCTGCTTTTCGATCTGCGCCAGAAGCCAGCTTCTGGATATGATGGTGTGGGCCTTGAGCAGTTCCGGCGAGCTGTCGCCACGCATCTCCGACGAGATCACACTGATCAGGTAATCCTCCACCGAAATCACATTGACCACCTGGATCTCACCTTCGGAGATCATCAGCTTCAGTGCACCCTGGAACTCCTGGTCCTCTTTCTGCTCCCAGTGAAACCCGATGCCTATCACCACATCCCGAAGTCTGAACCGGTTAACTGCCTGATCTACCGGTTCAAGAATCACTGGTTCTTCCAGAGTGATCCGGGTCTCATCAAAGTGGATCGAAATGGTGGTGCCGGTAATAAATGCCTCTGCCTCTCCCTGCAGAAGCGAGCCGGACCGGTTGATCCGGAAGTTTCCATCCAGACTGAAACGTATTTTCCCTGACTTTAATATTCCCACTTCAATCTCCGGGACGTTCTTATTGGTCATGCGATTCCAATTTATGTTTTATATATTCATTCATGCGATCAAAATGTTCAGCTGAAAAAGTGATCTGGGAGAAGATATCCTCAATCTCCTCTCTGGTGATCTTCTGAAAGTCCTTTTCAAGCGGGGTGATCAGTGTACC
>JAGLTY010000348.1 GCA_023135025.1 Bacteroidales bacterium
ATGCAACTATCGGTAAACCACAGGTTGCTTACCGCGAAACCATTACCCAGCGTATCGAAGATTCTTATACCCATAAGAAACAATCAGGTGGTTCCGGCCAGTTTGGTGAAGTACATATGATTATTGAGCCCTACACAGAAGGTTCCGAGCCAAGAAAGATGTTCAAAACAGGTGGGAAAGATTTAAAAATGGCCAACCGGGGCGTGGACACCCATGAACTGAGCTGGGGTGGTAAACTGGAATTTGTCAACGGTATTGTAGGTGGATCGATCGATGCCCGCTTCCTCCCTGCCATTCTGAAAGGGATTATGGAGAAACTGGAGGAAGGACCACTCACTGGATCCTATGCCCGTGACATCCGCGTCTATGTATATGACGGAAAGATGCACCCGGTGGACTCCAACGAGATCTCCTTTATGCTGGCAGGACGGAACGCATTCAGCCAGGCGTTTAAGATGGCCGGACCGAAAATCATGGAGCCGGTTTACGAGGTAGAGGTACTTGTACCCTCCGACTACATGGGTGATGTAATGAGTGACCTTCAGGGCAGGCGTGCCATCGTACAGGGTATGGCCAGCGAGAAGGGTTTTGAGAAGATCACAGCCAAAGTGCCACTGGCAGAGATGAACAAATACTCCACCGCACTGAGCTCATTGACCAGCGGACGTGCCATGTACAGTATGAAGTTCGACGAGTATGTACAGGTACCGGGAGAGATCCAGGATGAACTCCTGAAAGCGTACGCCGCCGAACAGGAGGAGGAGTAACACAGGTCTCCGGATAACTGGTTCGTCGCTGCACCGTATGCTTCGCATCCGCTAAGGCTTCCTCACCAATTATCCGTTCGACTTTGGTTCCTCAATCCTGTTGCAGCAGGTACTGGAAAAGAAAGCATAATGAATAAAAGGGCATCTATGGCAGGTGCCCTTTTCTGTTATTCTGTTATTGCATACTTCTCGGTGAGTCCGATAAATTCAGGGTGGTCCCAGAGCGGTTTCCATTTGGGATCCAGTTTGAGGAAGGGAGCAGAATAGGGTCCCGGCCTGGAGAGCAGGACCTCGATCTGTTCCAGTGCCAGTTCATACTCTTCAACCATCACATAGACCCAGGCCAGCTCTTCCACCCTGAACAGACCAAAATAGGCATCCTTTTTCAATGAGTAAAAATCGACCGCCTGCCTGACCGATTGCAACGCTTGCTGTTTTTTGCCCAGACCGGCAAATGCAATTCCCAGGGTTCCCATGTACCTGGGATCGTCCGGGTATTCCCTGAGTTTCTGTTCCACATCTATTCGGACCGAGTCGTAATATTGGTCTGCAACTTCAGGCATCTGGATAAGATCGTATAGCATTGCCTGAAACAGGTTCCTGGGATGGTATCGCACCAGGTTGACATGCCCCTTCCATGTTGATCCGGACAGACCATGGAGGACCTCACGATACTTCCCGTCGCAGATATCAATCCACACAGGGGAGATGAAAACCAGTTGATTCATCAGAACCTCCTCACTCATGATTGCGGCCGCCTCTGACATGATCAGCCTGACCTCCCCTGTATGACCATCACGAAGGAGGCATGCATTCATCCTTAACTCATAATTCATAACATCCTCAGGGTTGTTCCTTCTGGCTATATCCAGGCACTCTATCGCCTCCCGGTACATCCCTACTGATATATAGGTATCGGCCAGGTTCTGTAATATCCAGGGGGATTCCGGATCGATCTCCCGGGCTGAATTAAACTCGTTGATGGATCTGCTCCACTCACCCATCCTGCGATACACCAATGCTGCCACCCGGTGATAGTCCGGATGAACTGATAAGTACTCCGACGCTTTTTTCAACTGATCCAGGGCACCCTGATAATCCAACTGGCCATGGTAGAGATACTCTGCCCTTGCAATATATACCTCCGGCAAGTAAGGGTCAATCTGATAAGCCTTCTCAATGGCCTTTTGGCTCGCCAACAACGGTACCTGGCTTCGGTCATAGTAAAACCAGTACATGTTCAGGTAGCATCGTGCCAGTGAAATGTAGGCAAGTGCAAACTCCTTATCCAGTTTTATGGATTCCTTGTACAATTCTAAAGCCGCTTGAAGATTCCCTTTCCCACTACTCCTCCTGAAGAAATAGTTGGCCAGCTGGTACTTTTCCCACGCCTCCTTATCCAGGGTAAGATTCTTCTCAATGCTTCTTTTCTCCTGCTTTGTAATGAAAGCCTTGAGCTGATACCCGATCTTCAATGCTATATCAGATTGTAAGGAGACGATCTCATTACTCGACCGATTGTAGTCCTGCTGCCAGATGTGTTTATCGTTTTTTGGTTCAATAAGCTGGGCCGTAACCTTGAATTGATCCCCAATTCTCTTATAGGTACCTTCAAGGATGTAGTTTACCTTTAACTCATCGGCAATCTCAGTAATGCTTTTATTCGGATTTTTGTAGTTTAATACAGAGGTCAGGGATACAACCTTATCGAAAGACCCAATTTTGTATAGTTGGTTGATAATCTCATCTGTTAAACCTTCGGTCACATAATCCAGTCCGGGATCACCACTCATATTGTGTATTGGCAAGACAGCGATTGACTTTTCGAGTGTTTCATCAATCTTTACACCCTTTAAAATCCCGACAATGTTGATGACAATCAATCCGAGGATCACCACTACACTTACTGAAGCTCCAATCCTCCAACCAGTGTGATCAGCTACCTCTTCTTGCTCCCCGGTTTTAAGGCGAGGTTTTGTTTTGATAAGACCCCCGTCCGGATGTACATCATAAATCCAGGAGAGGATTACTGCTACAACAAAACCCAGACAGAGCA
>JAGLTY010000349.1 GCA_023135025.1 Bacteroidales bacterium
TTCAGATCAGCGTGTGGATAACCTTTTGCTGCCTATCAGAGATGGTATCATGGTGATAAAAAAAAGGTAATTGTTTAATGTAAATTGGCTTTAAGATCAACAAAACCTCTCCATAAATTGTTAATTGCATGGAACCGTGAAGAAGATCTCTCTAGATGGCAGTATATTCAATCAAAGAACTGGAAAAATTATCAGGCATTAAGGCCCATACCATCAGGATCTGGGAAAAACGCTACAGTCTGATTGAACCCCACCGCACCAATACCAACATCAGATATTATACCGACAGTGAACTGAAGAAGATTCTGAATGTTGCCGTATTAAACCGCCATGGTATTAAAATCTCCAGTATTGCCAAACTGAATGACCTTGAGCTCAGGGAGGAGATTATCAAAGTATCCACAACATCCGATTCGAGTGATACACTCATTGATTCCATGGTTCTTTCAATGATTGATCTGGATGAATACAAGCTGGAAGCCATGATCGACAAATCGATCAACAAAATTGGTTTCAAATCAACTGTAACAGATGTGCTCTATCCCTTTCTGGAAAAGGTTGGAATCCTCTGGCAGTCTGGGGATGTATACCCTGTCCAGGAGCATTTTGTCTCCTTCCTGATCAGGCAGAAAATCATTGCAGCCACCGACCGTATATCCAACACATTCAATCCCAACGGAAAAAAGTTCCTGCTGCTGCTTCCTGAGGGGGAATGGCATGAAATTGCCCTTCTTTTCGCCCAGTACCTTATCAAAGAGGCAAATCATGAGGTCATCTACCTTGGACAGTCGGTACCCTATTCTGATGTGCTGGCTATAGGCGCATCAAAAAAGTTTGATTTCATCCTGGTTTCCAGCTCTACCTCACAAACAGGTTTTGACCTGGGCCTCTATCTGGAGGAGCTGTGTGTGGCTTTTCCGGATAAAAAGATCCTCTATCTCTCAAGCATTAAGAAAGAGCTACCCGTGGAGTCCTCGCAAAATCATATTCATCTGCACCGGGTCAGTCATCTGACCAATTTCATACACACTATTTCATAACACCGGAATCAATTAACAAATTTCCAGAATTCCGCAATTTAGATTGTACATAATAAAATACTCTCTACTCCTCTATTTTCAACACTTTCTTCTTATTCTCTTATTTGGAATTATGTAAATTACAGCGTGTTATAAACTTTACACCCTTGACCAGTGTTTAATTGTAACTTATATTTGTTAAACAAATAGACACATAGGTTACATAAAACACCTACTATCATGACTACAATGGAGTTTAACAACCGGCTGATAAATATGGAAGAGAGACTTGAAAGATTTGCCATCAGTCTTACATCCAACCGGGAAGCGGCAAAAGATCTTGTTCAGGAAACTTATCTGAAAGCTCTTTCGTCCAAAGATAAGTTCGTTGAATTTACAAATTTCGAAGCATGGGCTTACACCATATTGAAAAATACATTTATCAATAACTATAGGAAAGCTGTCAGGCAAAAGACCATCGTAGATACCACCAAAGATCTCTATTACCTCAACAATTCAAGGGAATCCAACTTTATCAAGCCTGATTCTAGCATGCAGCATAAAGAGATCAATAAACACATCCATAAACTGCAAGATGAATTAAAGGTTCCGTTTTTAATGCATACTGAAGGTTTCAAGTACAAGGAGATCGCCGAACAACTTGATCTGAAAATAGGCACCGTGAAGAGCCGCATCTTCTTTACCCGGAAGAAACTAATGGAATCGCTTGTGGATTATCAGTAGGCGATCTAACCTCTGAACTGTGCATCCACAACTGCAAAGGCAGCCATATCAACGATTTCACGTACTTCGCTCTCCATCTGGAGGATATGTATGGGTTTCCCGATTCCCAGCAAAATTGGACCGTTGACCACTCCTCCCCCGATCTCCTGCATCATTTTATAAGCAATATTACCAGAGCTCAGATTGGGGAACACAATGGTATTCACCTTTTTGTCACCCAATTTACTGAATGGGAATTTCTGTTTTCTAAGTTCGGTATTCAGTGCATAATTCATCTGCATCTCTCCATCCACAATGAGTTCGGGATGCTCCCTGTGGAGGATTTCCACAGCCTCCCTGGAACGAATGGCACTGGCCCCTTTGATGGCCCCGAAATTTGAATAAGAGACCAGTGCGATGACCGGCTCAATATTGAAATGGGACACCTGTTCGGCCACCATTACCGTGGTATCAACCAGTGTACGCGGACCTGGCTGAATATTAACCGTAGTATCAGCAAAAAAGTAGGGTCCTTTTTTGGTATGGACAATATACATCCCGGCAATATGGTTCTGCGGATTGTTGGTGCCTGCAATCTGAATGGCTGGCCTGATAACATCTGCATATTTACTGGAAAAGCCGGAAAGAAACGCATCCGCATCACCCTCTGTCACCATCATCATCCCGAACTGGTTGGCCAGGCGCATCTGCTTCAGGGCATCCTCATAGGTCATTCCTTTTCGTTGACGGATTTTATAGAGCTTTCTGGCATATTTTTCCCTGGTTGATTTCATATCCGACTCTGTTTGATCCAGAATCTCAACTCCGTCCAGTTCAAGGTGGTACTCTGAGATCATCTGTTCAATCTGTCTCTTATCTCCCAACAATACAGGGTTGGCAATCTTCTCCTGGATAATGGTCTGCACCGCTTTCAGCATTTTAAAACTGGCAGCTTCACTAAATACCAGTCGCTTGGGATTCTGCTGCGCCTTCACTCTCACCTCGTGTATCAAACGGTTTTCGATTCCCATTCTCTCTTTCAACGACTCTTTATAAACCTCCCAATCTTTAATAGGTGTC
>JAGLTY010000035.1 GCA_023135025.1 Bacteroidales bacterium
TTCGGGAGAGTGAAAAATTGTATCGAACCCTGTTTGAAGCTGCTAATGACTCTATTGGACTCTTTACAGTGGATCGTAAGATTATTCTGATGAATTCGGCCTTGTATGAAATTATTGGATATACAAAGGAAGAATACGAAGTGCTTGATTTGATGGAGATCGTTCACCCCGAGGACAGGGAGCATATAGGAATCAAGGAGGGAATACTTCACAGTGAAGGAGCGATCGCCATGGATTTCCGTGTCCGGCATAAAGAGGGACATTATCTCCATATGTCCTCCAAAAATGTATTGATTCGGGGTGAACAGGGGGCGGAAGACCTGATTTTGACCATTATTCGTGACGTTACTGAGCAAAATCAAGCCATGTGGGAGCTGAAGCAGGCAAAAGAACGAGCTGAAGAGAGTGATCAGCTGAAATCTGCATTCCTGGCCAACATGTCCCATGAGATCAGGACCCCTATGAACTCCATTATCGGATTCTCCAATCTGCTGAATCAGTCCGGCCTGGCTGAGGACCTGCGGGAACTGTATGTGCATCGCATCATCACCAATTCGGAGTTGCTTTTGGATTTAATCTCCGATATTATCGACCTGGCGAAAATTGAGAGCGGTCAGCTCTCCATCATCTATGGCAGGATCATGATTAGGCAGCTGATCAACGATATGGAGCAGTATGCACGTGATGAAACGGTGCGGCTTCAGAAAGAGAATATTGAGATTGTAGTTGAACTGGGGTGTGATAATTTCGAAATCGAGACCGATGTGATCCGCATAACACAGGTTATGAAAAACCTGATCAACAATGCCATCAAGTTTACTGAGAAAGGGAAGGTTGAGATCGGGTGTTCAAAAGGGGAATCGGACCAGACGGTTCGTTTCTATGTAAAAGATACGGGGATTGGTATTTCGCCGGAGCATTTTGAGGTGATTTTTGATCAATTCAGACAGGTTGACGGATCCAATACCAGGAAGTTTGGCGGAACCGGACTTGGACTGGCCATCTGTAAGAATCTTGTGCAACTGATGGGTGGCAGAATCTGGGTGGAGTCGGAGTCAGGGAACGGTGCCCTCTTCCAGCTGGAGCTTCCCCTTAGGTCGACCGGTAGAGATAAACAGCTGATGCCTGAACTGAAGAGTGTTCAGGAGGGAGAGAGAACAGGGCAGGAGATCTCTATCCTTGCTGTGGACGATGAGCCGGATACCCTGGAGCTATACCAGGTCATGCTTACACAGATGGGCCACCATGTTACCACAGCTGCCACAGGTTATGAGGCCCTTCGGATATTGGAGCAGTTTCCCCTGCCCGACCTGGTGTTGATGGATAGTCAGATGCCGGTGATGAGCGGAACCGATACACTGAGGATTATCAGGGAGCGTTACCCGGTAATGAAGGTGGTTGCGCAGTCTGCCCACGCTTTGACAGGCGACAGGGAACGGTTCCTGGGAGAGGGGTATGACGATTACCTTCCCAAACCTTTTAGCACAGCAGAGCTGGAAAAGGTCATTTGGGAACTCATAGGTAAATAGCCTTGCGGCTGCAGGTTTCCCCCTTTTCAAATAATTGTTACTTTTATCCCTTCCAAAAGTGACCTTAAACTAATCCCTTTTGCATGCAAAAAATCAACGAATTCCTTCTCTTTCTGAACGACTATCTGGGAGGACACCAGTGGTTTGTATTCTTGCTGCTCGGAACCGGCGTCTTCTTCACCCTCTACCTGGGGCTGCCACAAATCAGGTATTTCGGTCATGCCATCAGGATTGTAAAAGGACGATTTGACCGTGCGGAGGACATAGGAGACACCTCTCACTTCCAGGCCTTAACCACCGCCCTGTCGGGTACTGTAGGTACAGGAAACATAGCAGGAGTGGCATTGGCTATTCACCTGGGAGGTCCTGCAGCCCTGTTCTGGATGCTGATCACTGCACTGTTAGGTATGACTACAAAGTTTGTGGAGGTCACCATTTCGCACAAATACAGGGATATTCTGCCGGATGGATCTATTTCGGGAGGACCCATGTACTATATGAAGAAGCGGATGAACATCACCACCAAAAGGGGGAAAATCATCAAAACCGGTGCGGTGCTGGGAGGCTTTTTTGCATTTGCCACCATACTATCCTCCTTTGGAACAGGGAGTTTGCCACAGATCAACAGTATCTCCGAATCGATGTTTACCTCTTTCGGAATCAACCATACCCTTACAGGGGGTGTGCTGGCTGTGTTACTGGGACTGGTAATCGTCGGGGGAATCAAACGGATTGCCAAGGTGACCTCCACCCTGGTTCCCATGATGGCGTTGATCTATGTGGTGGGAGCCATCCTGGTGATTGCCACCAACTATCAGAATATACTTCCCTCACTTGGCTCCATTTTTTCCGATGCCTTCACAGGGAGTGCGGCGGTTGGTGGATTCCTGGGGGCAGGGTTCGCCTTCACCTTCAACAAGGGGGTGAACAGGGGACTCTTCTCCAATGAGGCGGGACAGGGTTCTGCGCCTATCGCGCACAGTGCAGCCAAGGCACAGGAGCCTGTTTCGGAAGGTATGGTGGCCATTCTGGAACCATTTATCGACACCATCATTATCTGTACCATTACCGGATTGGTGCTGCTTTCGTCAGGAGTCTGGAACGAGAAGATTGAGAACCGCTTCCAACAGGCCGACCTGCAGATTGTGGAAGGGAGTTACCTGGAAGACAATGAAAATGACCGTGTACTGATGGCACGAGCTTTCAGTAACGATACCACACTGGCACTGTTTTCAGGTTCACTTCAGGTGGAAGAGGGAACCGTGGTTACCGATGGAGTTACCATTATCCATGCCGAATCTTTTGCCGAAGATGTGGTGGTGACCCGGGGAAAAGGGAAGTACACCGGTCCCATCCCGGTATTGGACGGAGTGGTGCAGTTCAGTGAACTGGCCGATGAGAAGGAAGCTGTCTATTTTTCGGGCCGCTCCCTGATCCATAGTGCAGCACTGACCACAGAGGCATTTAAGCGAAGTTGGATGGGCGACTGGGGACAGTATATCGTCTCTATCGGGCTGCTGCTGTTTGCCTTTTCCACGGCCATCTCGTGGTCGTACTACGGCGGAAGGGCGGTGACCTACCTTTTCGGTACCAGGTATGTGATTGTGTACAGGCTGATCTATGTGGTGGGGTTCTTCCTGGCCTCCTTCACCGATACCACCATAGTCTGGAACCTATCCTATATCACCATTGCCATCATGACCATTCCCAACCTGTTTGGACTGCTGGTTCTCCGAAAAGATATCAAGCGTACTATTGGTACTTACTGGACAGACTTTAAAAAGGAGTGGCCACAGGAGAAGCTCCCAATTGGAACTGACAGGAGTTAGATAGCCTCCAGCAGTGCCACATTTTCAACATGATGGGTATGGGGAAACATATCCACCGGCTGGATTTTGGTGACCCTGTAGGAGCTTGCCAACAGCTCCACATCCCTGGCCTGGGTGGCCGGATTACAGGAGACATATACAATCCGTTCGGGTGCAATCTTCAGGATCTGTTCCACCACCTTTGTGTGCATTCCGGTTCTGGGAGGATCCGTGATGATCACATCGGGCCTGCCGTTCTCTGCAATAAAGCTGTCGGTAAAGATATCCTTCATATCACCGGCAAAGAAATGGGTATTCCCGATCCCGTTTATCTCAGAGTTAACCTTTGCGTCTTCGATCGATTCGGGTACCGACTCGATTCCCACCACCGACCTGGCTCTACCCGCCATGAAATTGGCTATAGTCCCGGTTCCGGTGTAGAGGTCATAGAGAACCTCATCTCCTTTTAGTCCGGCAAAATCTCTGGCAACCTGGTAGAGTCTGAGTGCCTGGTATGAATTGGTCTGGAAAAATGATTTGGGTCCGATCTTGAATTTGAGCTCCTCCAGCTGTTCAAAAATATGGTCCCTGCCCGACCAGGTAATTATATCCTGGTCATACAACGTCTCATTCTTCTTCGGATTGATCACATACATCAGGCTGGTCAGATCGGGGAACCTCTCTTTGATAGCATCCAGTAGTTCATAAACTACCGGTTCGTCAAATTGTACCGAAAGGATCACCATCACCTCTCCAAGGGTCGAGGTCCGGATAATCAGGTTGCGGAGCAATCCCTCGTTGGTGCGGTGATCGTAAAAAGTGAGCTTCTTTTCCAGGGCAATCTCCCTGAGATAATTGCGCAGAGAATTGGTGGGTTCGCTCTGCAGGTGGCAGGTCTGGATATCAACCACCTTGTCGAACCTGCCCGGTACATGCAGTCCCACGGCATTGGTATGCTCAAAAGGAGTTTCTAAGGCCGCTTCATGGTCCAGCAGCCAGCGGTGGTTGGAGAAGGTGTATTCCAGTTTGTTCCTGTACTGTGTGATGGGATCAGAAGCCAGGATGGGCATTGCTTCGGGGATCTCTACCCCGGCAATATGACGGAAGGCGTCCACCACCTGTTGCTCCTTGTAGTGCAGCTGACGGTTGTATGGAAGGTGTTGCCATTTGCATCCTCCACATACACCGAAGTGGTCGCAAAAGGGATCGGTTCTCTGGTCGGAATAGCTATGGTACTTCACCACACGGGCCTCCATATACCTCCCTTTTTTCCTGAATACCTGGAGATCCACCACATCGCCGGGAACCGCATCCTTTACAAATACCACTATACTGTCGACCCTTGCGATGGATTTGCCTTCGGCACCAATGTTCTCAATGGTAATCTTCTCCAGTAGGGGTAAATTCTTTCTTCTGCCCACAATCTCTAATTTGGGATCAAAAGTATTATTCCTTCATCATTTCTGCAATGATTACTTCTGCTGACTCGCTGAATTGTTCTATTTTTGCCGCAGAATGATCTCTATCGATAATGTAACCATCCGTTTTGGGGCCTATGTGCTTTTCGACCAGGTAAGTTTTCAGGTGAATCCGGGAGACCGTATCGGACTGGTGGGGCGTAACGGGGTAGGCAAGACCACCATCCTGAACCTGATTGACGGACGGCAGGATCCGGATGAAGGGAGGGTCGTTAAAAGTGCTGGCAAGGAGGTAGGATACCTTCCACAGCAGATGAAACACCGCAAGGGAAAAACGCTCTACAGGGAGGCACTGAATGCTTTTGCATCGGTGATTGCCCTGAAAAAGAGAATCGATTCCATTACCACCGAACTGGGAGAGAGAAGCGATTACGAATCGAGAGCTTACCTGGCACTGATACAGGAACTTGCCAATGCCAATGAGCAGTTTGAGATGGAGGGGGGACATACCATCCATGCTGAGGTGGAGCAGACATTGATAGGGCTGGGGTTTAAGAAAACCGATATGGAACGCCCGGTACATGAATTTAGTGGTGGCTGGCGCATGCGTGTGGAGCTGGCCAAGATTCTTCTGGCCAGGCCGGACTATATTTTGTTGGATGAGCCCACCAATCACCTGGATATAGAGTCGATCCAGTGGCTGGAAGATTTCCTTGGAAAATACCCGGGTGGTGTACTGATCATATCGCACGACCGTGCTTTTCTCGATAAAGTAACAAACCGGACCATTGAACTTTCGCTGGGAAAGATCTACGATTACAGGGTCTCTTACTCAAAGTATGTACAACTGAAGGAGGAGCGGATCACCGTACAGCATGCAGCCTATGAGAACCAGCAGAAGATGATCCAGGATACCGAAGAGTTTATTAACCGCTTCAGGTATAAGGCTACCAAAGCGGTACAGGTACAGTCGCGTATCAAACAGCTGGGGAAGCTGAATCGTATTGAGGTGGAGAAGGAGGATGATCTGGGTATGAACCTGAAGTTTCCCCCGTCAAAACGGTCCGGGACCATCGTGGTGGAAACAGTGGGACTGAAGAAACAGTTTGGGGAGATCAAAGTGTTGAATGGTGTGGATATGGTGATTGAGCGGGGCGAAAAAGTGGCCTTTGTGGGAAAGAACGGAGAGGGGAAAACAACCCTGTCGAGGATCCTGGTGGGGGAGCTGGATCATACAGGCGGATTGAAGATGGGGCACAATGTGGAACTTGGATATTTCGCTCAGAACCAGGATGAAATCATGGATGAAAACCTTACCGTACTGGAGACGGTCGACCATGCAGCTGTAGGTGATATCCGGACGAAGATCCGCGATATCCTGGGAGCTTTTCTATTCAGTGGTGAGGATGTGGATAAGAAGGTGAAGGTACTTTCGGGTGGAGAGCGCTCCAGGCTGGCCATAGCCAGGATGTTGCTACAGCCATTTAATCTGTTGATCCTCGATGAGCCAACCAACCATCTGGATATGCATTCAAAGGATATTATGAAAAAAGCACTGCTGGCTTTTGATGGTACGCTTATTGTGGTTTCCCACGACAGGGAGTTTCTGGACGGACTGGTAGATAAGATTTTTGAGTTCAGGGACCAGAAAGTGAAGGAGCACCTGGGGGGGATATATGATTTCCTGCAGCGAAGGAAACTTACATCGCTCAGGGAGATCGAACGAAACGAGAAACCGGCGAAAGCCGGAGCTGTTTCAGCCTCCTCCACAGCTGCTTCTACAGCCATAATTGACAGGGTAACGGTTGTGGATGCTCAGGAACCGGTGAAACACTCCAACAAGGAGCAGTATAAGGAGCAGAAGGTACAGGAGAAGAAGATCAGGAAGATTGCCAACCGGGTGAAGTCGCTGGAGCATGAAATTGAGCAAATTGAGGGGGAACTTTCAACAATGAATGAGATGTTAATGAATCCCGACAATATAGAGGGGATGCATGTGTATGAAGCGTACGAACAGCTCAAAAACAGGCATGACGAAGCGTTGTCAGTATGGGAAAAGCAGACTATGTTGCTTGAGAAAGTGTCGGGAAAAGGAAAATAGTTAATTTTAGGAACATGGGAAAGAACGGTTTATGGTTGATAATTTGCTGTGTCTTGACAGGTCTGGCAACCGGATGTACCTCTTCAAAAAAGGCTGCCACCGTGGAGATGCAGGGGCAGATGGCTTCTCTTTACAACCCCAGCAGACTTTCACTGCATCCCGATTTTTCTATTTTTCATGAGAGCAATAACTACTCTGTACTATATATCAGGGCATATCCATCTGAACTAAGATTTAACCAGACCAATGAAGAGTCTGAGTACCGGGCATTGTTGAAGTTAAAATATGAACTAATCAGGCTGGAAGAGAATGGACAGGGGGAGAACGTTATGGTCGACTCGGCATCGGTGGTCTACAAGTTAAGGGAGAGGGATGAGAAGAGTCCGGCATTTTTTGCATCCCTTACCATACCGGTCAAGCAGGGTTTTCGTTATTTGCTCAAGGCGGAAACAAAAGACCTGAACAGAGGGAGCATGGGACTTGAGTATCTCTATGTGGATAAAACCGATCCCAATGGTGCCCAAAATTTTAAAGTGGTCTCCACCTTTTCTGGTTATCCTAAATTCATGCGTTTTTTTCTTACAGGTGAGAAATTTAATGTACAGTACAGGGACCGGGGCGTTGATTCTATTTATGTGGACTATTTCAGGCCGGAAAATGAATTGCCCCGCCCCCCCGTCACGGCGACATCAGATTATACCATGAATTACAGTCCCGATACAAGCTATGTATTTCCCATGGTAGATACTGTAGATTATGACCTTCGCAAGGAAGGTATGTACCTTATAAAGGTGGATAGTGAACAGGATGAGGGGCTTACCCTGTTTAATTATGGGGGTTCTTTTCCTGAGGTAAAGACCCCCAGGGAGTTGATGGAACCACTCTTCTACCTGGCTACACTCTCCGAATACAGGGATCTGAGAACAGCTTCAAACAGAAAGCTTGCTGTAGATAATTTCTGGTTAAAAATCGGAAACAGCATTGAAAAATCGAGGGAGTTGATCAGGATTTATTATAACCGGGTGATCTATTCGAATCTTTACTTCTCATCCAACAAAGAGGGTTGGAAGACCGATCAGGGTATGATCTTTATCCTTTTTGGACCGCCAACCAGGATCCAGATGACAGGCAACGGAGAGAGCTGGTACTATTTTGCAAAGCGTAAAAGCAAAGTGGTTGAGTTTAAGTTTGAACGTGAGCAGGATGCATTTTCCGATCAGAATATGATGTGGCGGAAAACCACCGAGTCACAGAGCTACCGGAACGAGGCCATTCGTTCCTGGAGAAACGGAAAGGTATATTCAATGGGTTCCTGATGGCAAAAAACGACAACTATATTTTTGGCATACATGCAGTTCTTGAGGCTGTTCATGCAGGTAAGGGCCTTGACAAGGTACTTGTAAGAAGGGGGGCCGGATCGGATCTGCTTAAGAAATTACTGGGAGTATTAAGCAGGATGGAGATCCCTGTACAGCAGGTTCCGGTCGAAAAGTTGAACAGGATCACCGGTAAGAACCACCAGGGCGTGATTGCTTTCCTTTCAGAAATATCCTATGTGGATATTACAACACTGCTTCCCTCAATTTTTGAAAAGGGTGAAGATCCATTGATACTGCTGCTCGACGGGGTATCGGATGTACGTAATTTTGGTGCCATTGCACGTAGTGCTGAATGTGCAGGTGTTCATGCCATTGTCATCCCTGCATCGGGGAGCGCTGCTATTAACGCGGATGCCATCAAAACTTCGGCCGGGGCACTTCACAGGATCCCTGTATGTCGTCCTCGTGACCTTCTTACAGTGATGAGGTTTTTACAGGAGAGCGGACTGAGGTTATTTGCTGCCACCGAGAAAGCTACCGATTCGATGTATGCAACAGATATGACAGGACCTGCAGGGATGATTCTGGGGAGTGAAGAGAGGGGTATCTCTCCCCAACTGTTAAAGATCGCCGATTCGTGGGTTTCCATTCCCATGAAAGGGATCATCGCTTCGCTCAACGTATCGGTTGCTGCAGGAGTGATGCTGTTTGAGATGCTCCGCCAGAGGGGAGCCTGATCGCAACAGGCGCTATGCCAGAGGGAGCTGCCGGTTAAAACTCTCTTCCAGGGAGATAAATGTTTCTGTTCTTGAGATCCCTTTGATGGCCTGTACCTTATCCACCAGCAGAAGCTTCAGATCCTCGTTATTTCTGGTAAAAATCTTAATAAAAATGGAGTATCCCCCTGTAATATAATGACACTGAGTGATTTCGGGGATCTGCCTCAACTGTTCCACCACTTCAGGATATAAGCTTGCACTGTCCAGGAAAATGCCCACATAGGCGCAGGTATTAAAACCAATCTTTTTTGGGCTGATACTAAATTTCGATCCGGTGATCACACCCATTTTGGAAAGGCGCTGGATTCGTTGATGAATAGCAGCTCCGGATACCTTGCACTCCCTGGCAACTTCCAGGTAGGGGATGCGTGCATTTTTTGTAATCAGGGAGAGGATCTTCCGATCCAGTTCGTCAAGATGGTGCGTATCTTCCATGCGGCAGCGAATTTATAATCTGTTATGAATTCCCAAATGTAGTTACAATTTGAAAGAAATTCGCAACGCAAAGTGTGATTTTAAACATATAATTACCCCAAACCTTTACAAATGAAATTATTCTGTAAGCTTATGGAAATCGCTGCCGGTGGGGTTCTGGAATATACGAAGGTCAAATTCTGGCAAGATGGCCAGGGTATGGTCAAGGATATCTGCCTGGATCGCTTCATAATTGGCCCAGGCCTGGTCGTTGCTGAAGACATAGATCTCCACAGGCAGACCTTTGTCTGTGGGTTGCAGGTGCCTGACCAGGAAGGTCATCTCCTTGCTAATCATAGGGTGGTGTTGCAGGTATTCTTCCAGGTACTTCCGGAAAACGCCAAGATTGGTCATTTTCCGCCCGTTGGTCACAATACCCTCTTCCAGTTTGAGTGATTTATTGTACTCAACTATCTCTTTCTGCTTGTTGTTGATATAGTCCTTCAACAGGTTGAAATTCCCAAGTTTCTCAATTTGTGCATCATCAAGGAAAGTAACACTGTTCATATCAATACTGATGGAACGTTTAATTCTTCGTCCGCCCGACTCTTCCATCCCCTTCCAGTTATTAAAGGATTCAGATACCAGAGCATAGGTGGGAATGGTGGCAATGGTCTTGTCCCAGTTCTGTACCTTGACGGTATTGAGGCTGATATCGATCACATCCCCGTCGGCATTGTATTTGGGCATGGAGATCCAGTCGCCCACATTGACCATTTTATTGGCCGAAAGCTGGATACTGGCCACAAATCCCAGGATGGTGTCCTTAAAGACCAGCATCAGGACCGCAGCCATGGCTCCCAGTCCTGCCATCAGTGTTTTGGGTGTTTCACCACTGAAGATGGCGATGATCATGATGATGGCAACGAAATAGAATATGATCTTAACCACCTGGATAAAACCTTTGATATTCCTGCCCTTGGATATGGGAAGCATGCTGTAGATTTCGTGCAGGGCATTCAGCAACGAATCGATCACCAGCAACACCAACAGGATCATATAGGCCTGGGTCAGGTTCTCAAGGAAAGAGACCAGACCTGTAGCGTCAAATATATACTGAAGCGCACTATATACAATCAGGGCCGGGGCCAGGTGGGCAAGGCGGTTGAACACTCTTCGCTTTACAAAAACATCGTCCCACTCGTTCTTTGACCGTTTTGCCAGCCTGGCAATGAAAATGATGATGATCCTTTTTACAATAACATCGGCCAGGATGGCCAGGATGATAGTGATGAGAATGATTGTAGTGTTTTCAATAAAGAGCACCATTCCGTCCGATAGTCCGGTTCCGGTCAGCAGCTCATTGTACCAGTTAATCCATCTTTCAATCATGGAGATCGATTTTTAATTTATCACACAAAAATTAACACACTAAATTATCAATATTAAGTCAGGAATAGCACTTATATTGCGATGATTATCATACCAAAATCAATAGACAATGAAAAACAGATTTTCTCTCTTTGGTTCCATCTGTCTGCTAATGGTTTTTCAATCTGCCCACACCCAGGT
>JAGLTY010000350.1 GCA_023135025.1 Bacteroidales bacterium
AAACTCACATTGAATATGGACAGGGAGATCGCCGGGAAAGCGAAAAAGTATGCAAAAAGCAAGGGGCGAAGCCTTTCGGATCTGGTAGAGAACTATTTAAGGTTTCTTACAAGAACTTTGGAAACAGAGGAAATTAAAACATCGCCCAAGGTCAAATCACTGCTGGGCTCCATTAAAGTCCCTGAAGGGTTTGACTATAAAAAGGAGCTCTCTGAGCGATTAAACGAAAAATATTCGGAAGAATGATCTACATTTTTTCTGACACCGATATCATTGTAACCAGGAACATCAAAGATTACAAAAAAGTTGAGCTTCCGGTAATGACACCAGGCACATTTCTAAAAACCTATCTGCTCACCAGCCAGAGGCGCTAGCTCACCAGCTGAGTGGTCTGCTCGATAATCTCCTTTCGCAGCTCCACCATTTGCCATGCTTCGGGTTTGCGGCGGCGCAGCTGACGCCTGAACCAGGAACCCCGAACGGTCTTCTTCCAACGCAGGTACCAGGTCAGTGCCGCCTTTCCCAGGGGCAGCAGCGCCACAAGGAATGCGATCCAGGCCCACCAGGGAAGCCCGGAAATAAGTCCGAATGCCAGTGTCTCCAGCAGATAGATCAATGGGAAAAGAAGCAAGATACCAAGGCCGGCCTTTAACGAACTGTGGAACTGCAGATCCTTCACATTGCGCACCAGGTGTCCCGGCAGCAGGTAGGGAACCGCACTGGTAATAAATCCAGCCAGGAAAAAGGGGAAGGTAACGATCAGTGACAGATACCTCCATATGCTCCTTATCATACCATACCCACGGTCGCGTACCACCCAGTCGCGGATCCTCTTCTCCTTCATACCTGACACATATTTGTCGACCTTCACAGCCAGCTCCCGTATGGGTTCCGGGTCCTTCTCAATCAGAGCATCTATCCTGACAATCAACTCCTTGTCAGCCACAAATTTATCAATCAGTTTTGCGCCGGTAATCCCCATGATCTCCCGCATAGCAGGGTTGAAGATCGCCTTCAACTCCATGATGGTCTCATAGAACTCCTCATTCTCAATATTGATCATCAGCGGCAGCATCTCCTCTCTCAACCTGGCTTTCATCGCATTGATGCCCCGGGCATTGTTCTCCTGGTACTGCTCCCAGTATTCGGACATCTCGATGGGTTTGCCGTATTGGATCAGGAGGGTCTGGTTCTGTTTCACATAGTGCCCCAGGTCGAATCCAACGGGAAGGATTTTCACAAAAGGTATGTTCCCATACTCTTCCTGAGCCTTGAAGGCGATCCTGAAGATACCCTTCACAATGGTGCGGAGCCTGCGCTGGTGACCATGGTTCCCTTCAGGCATCACACACAGGTAGTGCCGGTGGTGCAGAACATCCACCGAGATATCAAAAATGTCGACATTTTTTCCCAGCTCCGAAGCACCATCGCGCTGCCGAAACACAGGCAGCATCTTCATGCTGTTCAGAAAAAAAGCCATGACCCTGTTATTGAAGATGTCGGCGCGAGCCAGAAAAACAATATCCTGGGGCGCCGAAAAGAGCAGGATGAGTGCGTCCATGGTTGCATTCTGGTGATTGGGAGCCATAATGACCGGTTCATTACGGGGAATGTTCTCCAGTCCTGTGACCTCCACCTTACTATAAAACCTGAAGAAAAATGCCCTCACATAGGGGTAGATCATGTAGTAAAAGAAATTCCGCTTATGAACTACCTGTGACGCGCCGCTTACTTTCGATCTTGCCATAAAGATTTAGTGGTTTGTTCCGTTTCAAAGATAGTTTTTTCTAATAAAAACCATTAAATCCTCTATCTTAGCACCTTATTATGAAAAAGACAAAAGAACTCGACAGAAAATATATCTCCGGCATCCAGCAGATCGGTATTGGTGTAAGCAATTTTGGTGAAGCGTGGAAATGGTATATCCCCAATTTTGGAATGGATATACGTATGTTTGAAGAGAAGGCTATAGCGGAATATATGCTGCCCCATACAGACGGAAAACCCTGGGAACGGCACGCCTGCCTGGCCATGAATATCATGGGCGGAGGCGGATTCGAGATCTGGCAGCACACCCAGCGCACTCCCCTGGCCCCCACCTTTGAGCTGCAGCTGGGCGACCTGGGCATCATAGCAGGGAAAATCAAATCGAACAATGTGCAGGCGGCCTACGAGCATCTCAGGGATGTGGATCGCCTCACCGGGGTGGTGAAGGACCCCACCGGGAGGGAGACCTTTTTTGTAAAGGACCCCTATAACAACATATGGCAGGTGGTGGAGGAGCACATCACCTTTATGGACAAGAAGAAACCCACAGGCGGATCGTATGGTGTGGTCATCGGCACATCCAATCCCGAAAAAGCGATGGAGCTCTATAGCGGAATCCTGGGGTACGATGTGGTGGCCTACGACAAAGAGGGTACATTCGACGACCTCAAAGGCGTTCCGGGCGGAGCAGGTAAATTCAGAAGAATCCTGCTGCAACACAGTGAGATCCGTAAAGGACCATTTTCCAGGTTGTTCGGTCCCACCGAAATTGAGCTGGTGCAAGCGTTGGACCGCACCCCAAAAAAGATCTACAAGGACCGGATCTGGGGCGACCTGGGCTTTATTCACCTCTGCTTCGATATCCTCAATATGAAGGTGCTGAAAGAGGAATGTACCGAAAAAGGGTTCCCCTTTACAGTGGATTCGGATATCCACCCCACCGGTAAACCTTTCGATATGGGCGAGGCTGCCGGCCATTTCGCCTATGTGGAGGACCCCGACGGCACCCTCATCGAGTTTGTGGAGACCCACAAGATCCCCATCACCAAACG
>JAGLTY010000351.1 GCA_023135025.1 Bacteroidales bacterium
CCGGCTTCAATGGAATTCTTTCAACAACTCTCTGGGCCATACCCTGTTGTGCCAGGCAGCACAACATAATTATTAGGGGAAGGGTGAACACAATGTGGCGTACTTTGTTTTTCATAGCAGGAGATGGATTTGTTCAAATGTAATGATTTGCGACAAAGTGAAGCAACCTTAGGATGCATTCATTCATCCTCTATTTAAAGAAATTGAACTTTTGTATGAAGAGATTGATTTTTCTATTTATTGTGGTGTTATTGACAGCCTGTGCGAAGGATTTCCTGGAGCTCGCGGCGCTGGGTGAAAATGCCGGTATTATAGGTACCTGGGTAGAGGATGGACAGAGGGGAGATACCCTGTTACTTCAACGTACCGGGGAACTTGACACAGAGAAATATGGCTTCACAATAAATGATGACGGGACCTTTATCGAACGGAAGAATGCAGGTTGGTGCGCCACTCCCCCCATCACCTACGACAACTTTGAAGGTACCTGGGAAGCTGTTTCCGACAGTCTGATGGATATCACCGTGGCATACTGGGGAGGGATGATGACCTACCAGATCAGGATCATCTCCCTGGATGAAGAGGAGCTGGCTATCAAATACCTCTACACAGAAAACAGGATGGATTCCAGGTAGCCCGATTATCTGAAAAAAATTCTATATTCGCTTTCCTCTGTTTCTATTATGGATCGCGAAACCTTTTACACTGTTTTATGGGGTTGGACCATTCTCGGCCTCTCCGTCTTTGTTCTGCTGCTCTTTGTGAAGGCCCCCTATGGACGGCACAGCCGGAAGGATTGGGGACCCAATATTCCCAACCGGCTGGGGTGGTTCCTGATGGAGTTCCCATCCCTGCTGGTATTCGTCCTCTGCTTTCTGTTTGGTCCCGGGGACCTTCAACCACTCACCTGGATCTTTTTCGCACTCTTTGTCTCTCATTATACCAACAGGTCCCTGATCTGGCCCTGGCGCACACGCACCTCGGGAAAACAGATGCCGCTGGTGGTGGCTATGATGGCTGTCTGTTTTAACCTGGTCAATGGTTTTATCAACGGCTATTATTTCTCAGCCTTTTCGCGGGAATACACCCTGGAGTGGCTCACAGATGCGCGTTTTATCATTGGTGCGATTCTCTATGGAGGCGGAGCCTTCGTGAACTGGTGGTCCGATCAGATCCTGCTGCGTCTGCGCAGAGGGGGAAAGAAGGGGTACTTTGTTCCGAAAGGAGGATTGTTCCGATGGGTCTCCTGTCCCAATTTTATGGGAGAGATCCTGCAGTGGACAGGTTTTGCTGTGATGACCTGGAGTCCGGCGGCCCTGGTATTTGCCCTTTGGACCTTCTTCAACCTGGTTCCCAGGGCACTGAGTCACCACAAATGGTATCGGGAAACTTTCCCGGACTATCCATCCGAACGGAAGGCGATCCTTCCCTTAGTCCTGTAAACTGTTTCTGTTTTTGGCGTGGCATTTAACGCCCTATGCGCAGATGAAACTCCAGCATCAAATAGCGGCCAATGGTGTTCCACTCCCGTTGCATCAGGTAGTTGGTCTGGCTGATGCGTTCAAAACCAACCTGTTTGTTTAACAGGTCATACCCGCGAAGGGTGAGCGACGCCCGTTCGCCACGAAGAAAATAGTAGCTGATACCTGCATTTAGCAGTGGAATGCTCACCGCTTCATTAAAACTCCTGGAGTTGTAGTTCACCACATTCGCTTCTGTCTCGAAACTCCACCTCTCATTGGGGGTGAAACGGATATCAGAAAATATCGTTGTATTGAAGTAGACTGTATTCATGGAGGAGATGGAAAAATTGGCATCTGTGATCGAAACATTTCCTCCAACGGCTATGTCCCACTTCTCCTTTTTCCGGTTCTCAAATCTCAGTCTTAGTGAGTGCGTGAAATTGGACTGGGAATTGTTATCACCGTTGATGATACTCAACCCTTTGTTCCAGCTTTCATACGATACCAAACTCACTTTTATTCCCAGTGGCCGGATGGGGGTGGAGAAGGAAATGTAGGAGTAAGCAGAGCGGTGGTCCGGGGTATTTACCGGGGTCACCAGGGTGATCAGCTGATCGTTGGTGGATTGGGACCATCCAATCTTATCCCTTATATATTCTGCACCCACCATGGCGAACAGGGAGGTAAAGGAGAACTGATCAAAGTACCACCAGGAGAATGAAATGTCGTGGCTATACTCGGGAGTCAGCTCCAGGTTCCCCTGGTAGATGGAGAGCAGGTTGAGAGTGTTGGTTACAGGATAAAGCTGGTTAACCGAGGGCATATTGACATGGGTTTTGTATCTCACATTGATTCTTCGACCCTTCCGGTATTTGTATTCGTAATTGAAACCGGGCTGAAAATAGAAATAGGTTGGTTTCTCCACACTGGTTCCATCCAGCACCTTGTCAAACTGGTTCCATCTCCCTTTCAGGATGAACTCTATCTGTGATTTGCTGGAGTTGCGTTTCAGGGAGAGGGCGGGTCCCGCTGAAAGGTTACGGGTCGAGAATGGTGGCAAAAGGGTATCAAGTGATATGCCTCCTTCCCGATCGATCTCCTGTTGCCGGTCCAGCTGCTCTGTTTTGATTCCCAGCTCTACCCCTGCACTGAGGTACCAGAACTGCTTGATCTTTTGCACCAGGGTTGGAGTCAAACTCAGTTCGGCCCTGTCAGTATACTCATCCCTGAACTGCATGTAAAGGTCCATGCTGTCGGGGCTATAAAATGTGATGGTATCTCTCCAGTTCAACAGGGAGTTGTCCTTATGGTAGAGGGCGGTCACCTCTGTTTTGAACAGAGTGTTCCCTTG
>JAGLTY010000352.1 GCA_023135025.1 Bacteroidales bacterium
AAGCAGACCAGGATATCTACGGGGCTCAATGAGGCAGCCGCTATTCCCTATGAAGATGGGGTGGTCTATATCACCGAAACGAACAACGTGGGAGCCAGCAGTCCAACCGATTCTGAGGGCCGGAAGCTCTATACCATATTTTTAATGGAGAATGGAGGCAGGAAAAAGCCATTCAGGGACGAGCTGGTTACTCAAAAACATGAAGGACCGGTCTCTTTTACAGGGGATTTCAGAACCATGGTGTTTTCACAGCAGCGTCCTTCCGTTGGAAGGGTGGATCCTCTGGGGCTCTATTTTGCAGATAATGAGGATGGAACATGGGTCAATGAAAGGGCTTTTGAGTTTAACGACGATGTGGCCTGGTTGTTCTCCCCGTCGCTGAGCGCAGATGGACGGACCCTCTATTTTGCAGCCAATTATGAGGATGGGTTGGGAGGATATGATATCTACCGTTCGAAACTGAGGAGAGGTGCCTGGAGCAAGCCGGAGAACCTGGGTCCCAAAGTGAATACCCCGGACAATGAGATCTATCCGGTTATACACCCTTCGGGCAGACTCTTTTTTTCATCGGACGGTCACGATAATCATCTGGCAGGTTTTGACCTTTTCCAGACGGCCTTTGTGGGAGGGAAGTGGTCGCAGGCCATCAGGCTGAGCGCTCCTTTTAACACCCTTTCCAATGAGTACCATATCTGGTACAGCGAAGACTTTAAATCCGGGTACCTGACCAGCGATCGCAGGAGCGGTTCAAAAGAGATCTTTACATTCGATACAGATATTCCCGAGTTCGACTCCCCCGAACCTATCCGGAAGACCTTCTATAAGTACAGGGTCTACGACAAGAAACTTGGTACAGTCGACACCAACCTGTTCCGCTACTCCTGGGTGATTAATGACACACTTGAAGTGCCCGGACACGATATAATATTTAAGTTTCCCAAACCAGGAACCTATCATTGTATCTTAAATGTGTTTGATATTCAGTTAGATACACTGCTTGAGCCGGAGACTTTCAAGACCCTGACCATCAAACTGAAAGAGCAGGCCGTTATCCTTTGTCCGGATACTATTACAGTTAACACACCGGTCCTGTTTGATGGTAGTGAATCTTATCTTCCTGGCTTTAATATTGGAAGGTATTACTGGGAGTTTGGAGATGGAACCTATGGAGAGGGTCTCCAGATGGCTCATACCTATCTTTATCCGGGAAGGTACCGAGTAATACTCGGGGTTGAGGAGCGAAAGAGGAACAAAAGAGATACTCCTGCAATGAGGGTCAATTACAAGGATATCCTGGTGGTCTCCCCGGGACAATAGTTCCCCCCTCTTTTTCGTTTAGACATACAACCATATTTGATAACTCTTGGTCAAAGTTGCATGGATTTTGCATATTTTTAATGAATATTGAAATTTGATAATGATGAGTCGGCTAATAAATACGTTTATACTATTGATAATCTGCGTTTCCGGGTACTCTCAACCGGTTCCCAACGTGGACGAGAACATCCCTTACCTGATGACTTTTGGTAAGGAGGCAGATACCGACTGGGGGGATGATGATTTTTCCCAGGCATTTTTTTTCCAAATCCCCGAAGATTATGACCAGCCCTTTTTTATCCGGGTTTTTGACCCCGATACAGGAGGAGAAATTGATGAAATCTCTGGCGAATTTAATACACGTTGTGTGTTCGAGGTATTTGGAGGAGAAGGCAACTGGTCTGATCCTGCCGCCAAAGAGACCAGTCCCGTAGGTAACTATAAAAGCGGCACACTTCTGGCCACACGGGCTTTTACCGCAAATCCCAGGTACGATAATAGCTGGTTCACATTTGGTCCGTTCAACCCGGCCCAGGGAGAGTATGCAGAGGAGTTCAAAAGTTACATTTTTAAAGTGATCTGTGAGGGTGTTTCTGGCGATGACGGCAACATGTACCGATATTATCTGAGCACAAGTGGCACAGAGAACCGGAGCATTGAAGATGCAAATGCCTTTGCTTATGAGTACTCGTTCAGAATGCACAATGAGGTGGAGGAGGTGGCACATATCTATCCCTATGTGGAGGAGGGTACCATATCGGTCCGGATTTCAAACTTTGACTGGGACTGGGATGGCAATATCGTGGTGATCTCGGTAGCCAGGCAGGGCCGGGAGGTGAAGATCTCTGGTGAGGACTTCTGGGCCAATGATGAACTGAGGATACAGGAGGAAGAGATTGAAACTTCCATGGATTTCAGGTTTGTAAAAGCCAGACCACTGGTGAGGAATAATAATGTGGTGGTCAATGTCAGGAACCAGTTTGGCGATGCCATGCGGTTCTACACCAGTCCCCTTGGAGGAGTACCCAAATACAGGGGAGAGGTGGAGTTTGTTCCCATTGAGTAAAATGAACTAATACAATTTCTGTGAAGAGGTTACCGGTTTTCATTCTTATTTTCTTACTTCCCCTTTCCGGGTTGGCCCAGACTTATCAATTCTCCAGTTATGGGCTTGATGAGGGGATGTTCGATAAATTTACCTATACGATCAACCAGGACCCGCAGGGATTTTTATGGATCGGGACCACGCTGGGTTTGTGCAGGTTTGACGGGAATGATTTTGAAAATGAATTCAAAGGGGATTCTATTTCAACCAGCATCGCACATGCCAGTCTGCTCGATTCCAGGGGGCGTTTATGGTTTGGACATGAGAATGGATTGTTGTCGGTATATGAGGATGGAGCCTTTCGCCTGATTGCCCCCAGCGATAACCACCGCTCAAAAATTACAGCGATCAGGGAGGGTGCCTCCGGAAACATGGTGGTCCTC
>JAGLTY010000353.1 GCA_023135025.1 Bacteroidales bacterium
CCTGTTTCTTCTCCAGGATTACTTCTGCATGCACATTTCCGTCGCTGATGTCCGGATGCTCAAATAAAACAAAGAACTGCCTGTCAAGGTCAAATGAAAAATCGTGATCGCCTTCTCCTATACCCGAAATGCGTATTGCATATGAACCCCGCTTGCTCACAATTCTTCAATTTGGGAGTGCAAAAGTATAAATTTATCTCATATAAAAAAACAAAAATCCCGCTTTAATTCTGGGAATCAGAGGATCACCTGCTGGATGGTTTCAATGAGTGAGTCAATAAAATAATCGTCTTTGGTCAGGTACCTGTTCGCTCCATTTTCCATGAACTCGGTAAGCAGGGTATCATCTCCCTGTCCCGTAAGAATCACAACTGGAATCTCCTTATTGACTTTCCTGATCTCTCTCAGTGTGTCCAGCCCATTGAGCTTGTTTTCGCCGGCCCCGGCAAGGATATGATCCAGTACAATGAGTCTGGGATCCAATTGAAGGTTTTCCAGGCACTCCTCCCCGGTCCGGAAGCATATCACCTCATAGTCATGCCTGCTCTGAAAGGTAAACTCCATCAAGTTCAGGATCACTTTGTCATCGTCAATAAAAAAAATTGGCCGGCTCATTAAAAATTGAAATCACTGTTTCAGATAAAGGCAAAAATAGCAATTAATTTCTTACGATCCGGACTATGTCCGATAACGAACAGTTTATATACGAATCCGGACATCTCCACGCAGACGAACTTACCGTACACTATTGACATTTAGTATCTTGCCTCTTTTGGCACTGCTATTGAGTTTACTTTAGATTGGATAACCAAAAACCAGAAGTTCCCATGTCACTTATCAAGAATTACCTGCTTTCCCTGGTCAGAAACGCCAGACGGGATAAATTTTTTACGCTGTTGAACCTGCTTGGACTCGCTATCGGGATTACGGCCACCATCATGATCTTTGTCTATATTCAGGACCAGGTCACCTATGACAAGCACAATGAGCATTTTAACAGTATATACAGGCTCGAGGGTGATTTTTTTATCAACGAGAAACAGGACCTTACCGCCATCACACAGATCCCCCTGGGGCCCACATTGAAAGACGAGTATCCTGAAATTGTTGAACATACCAGGATTTTACCCCGAAGAGATTTCTATTTTGAACATGATGAGGACACTTTTAAGGAGGATAGCATTATGCTTGCCGACTCCACGATATTTTCGGTCTTTACAATACCTTTTGTGACGGGAGACCCCACCACCTCCCTGACAGCACCATTCTCTATGGTGATAAGCCGGTCACTGGCCCATAAATACTTTGGCACCTGGGACGTCGTTGGAGAGAGCATGAAGGACCTGCAGGGAACCACTTTTAATATTACCGGTGTATTTGAGGATCTGCCGGGTAATGTTCATTTGCGTTTCAATGGTCTGATCTCAACTGCCACCATAGAGGATCAGATTGGGAGCGAACGATTCAACGACCGCAGTGCGGGTTCCTTCTGGAACGTAACATGCTACACCTATGTTTTAATGGCCGAAAACACCACAGCGGATATGTTGCTGGCCAAATTCCCCGAATTCTATGACAAATACATGAAGGAATTGGGCGATCAGATTAAAGCCTCCTTTAACCTGCGGATCACACCATTGTCCGATGTTCACTTTCAGAAAGATGAACTGACCTGGGACCTTCCCAAGGGAAATATGAACTATGTGTACATCATGGCAGTGATTGCTCTGTTACTGATTGTTATTGCAAGTATTAACTATACCAACCTGACCACCGCCAGGGCCACCAGCCGGAGCAAAGAGATCGGGATACGGAAAGTGGGCGGAGCCAACAGGAGCAAATTGAGATCCCAATTCCTGGGCGAATCGGTGGTCATGGCTCTCCTTGCGGGCCTGATATCAACACTCCTGACCATCCTGGCCCTCCCTCTGTTCAACAGTCTTACCGGGAAAACATTTGATTTTCACACCATCTTTCAACCCACCATCCTCCTGTTTATTCTGGGAGTCTCTCTGCTTACCGGACTACTGTCGGGGCTTTACCCGGCCACCTACCTGGCATCATTTAATCCTGTTTCAATCCTAAAAGGAAACGGGGTAAGCAGCAAGGACCGTGGATGGCTGAGGACCGGACTGGTAATTGCCCAGTTTATGATTTCAGCAGTGATGATCATCGGTTCTATTGTGGTTGCCATGCAGATGGGATATATCCAGAAAAAGGACCTCGGTTTTGACCGGGAGCAGATTATGATGCTGGCACTGAACGATACATCCATTATCAACAATGTGACCGCTTTTATGGAGGAGATTGAAAGGCATCCATCGGTGGAGGGTACAGCCCTCTCGACCACGGCACCGGGCAGGTTTTACGGAAAGCAGGTGATGACCGCCGAAACCAATGATGGCGAGATGGGGGAGAAAGCTTTCAACAATTGTTTTGTCAGTTACGACTATATGGATGTGATGGGGCTTACCCTGGTGGAGGGGCGTTTCTACGACCGGGAGTTCGGATCGGATTTCACCAATGCCTTCGTGGTCAATGAAGCCCTGGTGAGAGAGCTGCAATGGGGTGATGAAGCCCTGGGAAAACAGTTTATCCGCGGAGTCAATATCCAGGAAAACCTTCCGGTAGGAGAAATTGTCGGATTCGTGAAAGATTTCAACTACGGTTCGCTTCACAATCCTGTGGAGCCCCTGGTGTTGGTCTGTAATGAGAATGCAAATTTCATGCGCACCCTTTCGGTAAGGGTGGCCGGAGAGAATTTCCCGGAAGTTCTGAAGTGGGTAGAAGAGAAA
>JAGLTY010000354.1 GCA_023135025.1 Bacteroidales bacterium
GCAGCTAAAGCAGCTTGGTATTCCCAACGCCAGGTTCCGGGTGGAGTTGGTGAAAACCGATACCTTTGACGCCAACGGATCGGACCAGGTGAGGTTCCTCTTCTCTGCAAACAAGCAGCTGCCTCTTGAAGAGATCTCCAGGGTGGCTTCGGGCGGTGAGGTATCGAGGCTGATGCTCTCTATCAAATCGATGGTTTCGGACCGGAAAGGAATGCCTACCCTGATCTTTGATGAGATCGATGCCGGGGTAAGCGGGGAGATTGCCGATAAGGTTGGAGGGATCATGGACCACCTGGCAGAGGGGAGGCAGGTGATGGCTATTACCCACCTTCCGCAGGTAGCCTCAAGAGGAGCTGATCACTTTGTTGTCTATAAAGAAGATACCAGCGATGCCACCTATACCAGGATCCGGAAATTGCAACCCGATGAGCGCATTACCGAGATTGCCAGGATGCTGTCAGGTGAGGAGGTCACCGAGGCAGCACTCTCCAATGCCCGTGTGTTGCTTCGTATTTAAGAACTCATCGCACAATCTGAGATTTTATTTGTTATTAGGGCAGTAAACCAGCAATTCAAATCATTTTATCATGGTATATAATTTACTTAAAGGGAAAAAGGGTATCGTTTTTGGCGCCCTGAATGAACAATCCATAGCCTGGAAGGTGGCTGAAAAGGCCCATGAAGAGGGGGCCGAAATTGTATTGACCAATGCACCCATTGCATTGAGGATGGGAACCATCAATAAACTGGCTGAGAAGACCAAAGCCCAGGTGATTGCTGCAGATGCCACCAGTCTGGAGGACCTTGAGAACCTGTTCCGGAAATCCATGGAGATCCTGGGAGGGAAAGTCGATTTTGTACTGCACTCCATAGGAATGTCGCCCAATGTGCGTAAGGGCCTCGATTATGATGAACTGAATTATGGTTATTATCATAAAACCCTGGATGTTTCTGCATTCTCACTTCATAAGGTGTTGAGCACTGCAAGGAAGATGGATGCCATTAACGAATGGGGTTCCGTGGTGGCACTCTCCTATGTGGCTGCGCAAAGAACCTTTGCCGGCTATAATGATATGGCCGATGCCAAAGCAATTCTTGAATCTATCGCACGAAGTTTTGGCTATATGTACGGACGCTCCAGGCGGATCCGTATCAATACCGTCTCTCAATCGCCAACACCAACAACAGCCGGTAGCGGGGTAAGCGGGTTCGATAAGCTGGAGGATTTCTCCGACCGGATGTCACCCCTGGGCAATGCCACGGCAGATGATTGTGCCAATTACTGTATCACACTTTTCTCCGACCTGACCCGGAAAGTGACCATGCAGAACCTGTTCCACGACGGTGGATTCTCCAGTATGGGTATGAGTTACAGGGCTATTGAGCAGTACGAGAAGAGCTTTAAGGATTGCCCCGAGTAAACTGAAAGTCCGCTTTTGGCTTTTGACTTTACTCGGCTTTCGCCTTCGTGAGCTTCGGTTCCGCTTTTTGATTATTTTTGGAGCTGACCTTAAAGCTGAATCCCATGGGCGTAATCATTATTGCCAGCTATTTCCTTATCCCTGCATTTCTTCTTTACTACAGCACCCAGTTTTCTATTATCAACAAGATTGGAATTGTGGTGTTCTGTTATGGTATCGGACTGGTTATGGGGAACATCCAGATCATTCCTGAATCCATTTTAAGCACCCAGAGCGATGTGATGGGGGTGACTATCCTGCTGGGAATTCCGTTGGTACTCTTTTCCGAAAACGTGGTAAAATGGGCAAGGATGGCCAAAACCACCTTTATATCCCTATTGCTGGGAGTGGTTTCAGTGGTTGTGCTGGTTTTCGTGGGATTCTATATTTTCAGAGACAGCATTCCCGAAATCTGGAAGATTTCCGGGATGATGATCGGTGTTTACACCGGGGGAACGCCCAATCTGGCAGCCATTGCACGCGCACTGGCTGTAGAGGAGGAGCTTTACATTTTGACACATACCGCCGAATTGGTGATCGGGGCACTAATCCTGCTCTTTCTGATTACCGGTGCTAAGCCGCTGTTCGGAAAATTTCTAAGACCCTATAAGAAAGGTAAGGAGAACAAAGCCCAGCCCGACCTGGATGTAGCCGATTTTGAGAGTTATGAGGGTTTCTTTAAACGAGAGAACTTCATAGGAATTCTAAAGGCATTTGCTGTTGCCCTGGTGATTTTTGGGATCGGGTACGGAAGCACCTATCTCTTTGAGGGGGATGCCAAAGATACCGCTGCCGTATTAACAGTAACCACCCTGGGAATCGGTGCCTCCTTGATTCCGGGGATCAACCGTATCAAAAGTTCATTCCAGCTGGGGATGTACTTTATCTATGTATTCTGTATCATCGTTGCTTCAAAAGCAGACCTGCTGGCTCTCTTCAATGTCGATAATGTGAACCTGATGGTGAACCTGCTGCTCTATATCGCTCTGGTGATTGTGGGATCCTTGATTCTGCATGCCATTCTCTCCTGGATATTCGGAATCAATGTGGATGATTATATTATCAC
The DNA here is from genome assembly GCA_023135025.1 of Bacteroidales bacterium. Classification (GTDB taxonomy): domain Bacteria; phylum Bacteroidota; class Bacteroidia; order Bacteroidales. Next base: position 2,527 of record JAGLTY010000354.1, read on the forward strand.
TTCCACGGCACTCTCCAACTCTCCGCCCTTTGTACCCGTTGTGGCTGCGGCCATTCGTAATAAGGAGGTGGTGGTTCCGGGGATGATTATCGGGGTAATCGGGTATGCCATCGGTAATTACCTGGGAGTGGCTATCGCCTATCTTCTGAAATAAGTTTGCTATATAACATTCAGTCAGCCGCCTGCAATTTCATATCTTCGTGGCATGAGACTGGTATTAAAAAATATCGGCAGCCTGTTGGTCACCGCTCATGAACCGGCTCCCTG
>JAGLTY010000355.1 GCA_023135025.1 Bacteroidales bacterium
TATTCCATCAACTTTCCAATGGTCAGCCGGTGAGCAATCTCGCTGATCACCCTGTACTTATGGCGCAGGGAAGACTTAAGCCGTAACATGAAGATGTGTCGACCAATTTTTCCTTTCATGTCAGGAAACTCCGGGCCAGTGATCATTCTGACAGAGGAGTGTGTAAGCTTTTGAAGAAGCTTGCGGTTTCGTTCCAGGTAATCACTGTATGCTGGAGGGATCTCTGTATTAAAAAATGCTTTCGAGAGCAAAAGGCTTACCCCCAGAATGTGTTCGATCCTCATCTTTTGAGAAATTGCCAGGACATTCCGGTGATCAATCTCCCATTGTTCCAATGCTTCAGCCACATCCCTTAACCAGAAGAGTCTCCTGTATTGATGCACACCACCATGCAGAGTGAGATATAGAAAAGTATACGCTTTGTTCATACACCGAAAAGAAGTTCCTCCCACCTCGACCATCTCCGTCTCCTTCAGGAACAGAGAAACATCATCGGGCTTCAGTACCACATGGTTTTCAATACTGGTGTGCAATTCGAGCATCACTCCCTGCTCACCGTTATAAAGACCAAAATGTTTCTTATGTCGGGTATAATATTTCCACTGTCTTGCAGAAATACCTGGTCTCGGGAATTTCAATGAAAACCCAAGCTTTTCAACAATCTTAATCACTTGTTGGGACTCAACTCCCCGAACCAAAACATCCAGATCAGAAAAATGGCGTGCTCCAATGTTTCCATACAGGTGCTGCGAGAGTACCGGCCCCTTTATCGGAATGGCCTCGATACCTGCTTTTTCGAGTGCCTTCGTGAGCTGGCTTAATACTGCAATATGATGCATCGAACGGATGGTCCTGGTATAGATCGCCTTTTTCCATCGCTCCCGTTCTCCCTCCTCAAGCAGTGGCAAAAGTTCAGGTGCCAGCGGAAACAGCCGGTGCCTCCGAAAAAGATCAAAGAGTTTCGCAGTATCAATCCCTTCCAGGCTGGTGGGAGGAGCTCCTTTCAGAAGTTTGAATAAGAGTTGTTGTTCCTTGGTGGGTTTCGGTGTATGCACAGCAATACAAAAATAGTATTCCTCTGCAATTACCAGTACTGGTTCCAGACCAGGGTTACATCGCCGCGGAGACTGAACGATTCCCCGTCTTTCCACTTTCCTTCCACCATCCATACATAGACATCAGCCGGTGCACCCTCCTGGTGCATATAGCCATCCCATCCCTGGTACACCTCACGGGTTTCGAACACCAGTTCGCCCCTGCGGGTAAAGACCCTCATGTGCATTTCAACCGGGACTTCAATATAGAGTGGATGGAACAGGTCGATCCGTTTTGACCCTGGAGCGAAACTACCATCACCCGGTCCCGATGGATTGGGACTGAAAGCTGTAGCAAACTTGATCCGGGTCTCGGAAGTTTGCACAATCAGTGGCAGTTGCTGAACAGCCATATCACTACAGCCATTCTCATTGATCACCTCCAGCTTAACCGATCTGGAATCGGGTGTAATGGTCTTCAGTTCGAGTGTGGGCTGGTGTTCGATGGAGGACCAGCCGCTGCAGTTGGTACACTTTTCGTCCACCAGGTTCCAGGCAAAAACAGATGCATCGGAGGAGTAGTTCACCAGGTTCAGCACCACATGGTTATCAACTCCTTCCAACCCCTCTTCAATCTGAAAATCGGCCACAGGAGTCTCCAGTACCTCAACCATCATGCGCGACACGGTTGCATGGTTTCCATGGTTCTCAGCGGTTAGTATTACCATATACCGGCCCGGCTCTTTAAACTCATAAACCGGGTTCTGCTCCTGACTGTTTGCACCTGTTCCAAAGTCCCAGTAAAATGAGGTGGCATGTACACTCTGGTTGGTAAACTGAACCGTCAGCGGCGCACACCCCGATTGGATGGAGCTGGTGAAATAGGTAACGGGCGACTGCTGCAGTAATTGATCTGCTGTTGGTTCGGGAGGGATAGCCGCTACCATCTCCTCATTCGTAAGAGACGATTCGAAGCGCTCCTCTTCCTCTCCGGCGTTAGAGACCTTGTTTCCCCTCTCTCTGTCCGGCTCCTCTTCAATTTGAGATGGAGTGGTGGAAGTATCGGGGTGCATCTCTGTATCGCGTGAGGCATTATTGGTTTCATTAACCGATTCCCCTGTAATTTCTTCTACTGCCTGCTCTGTTGTGGATTGTATGGTGGTTTTTTCCTCCGGAACGGTTGGTTCATCCTTCTCTCTCTCCCCTGCCAGGAGCAATACCAGTCCGGTAGCGGCAAGCAGAAGAGCTCCCGCATAGTAAATGTTGAACCGGCCCGGGTTGAATCGCAGGAACTGTGGCCAGCGCAGCTTTTGCTGTATGGCTCTCCACGATTCAGGGGACGGGGTTAGTTCGGCCCCATTGAGCCTGGCCCTGATCAGCTCTTCTGTATTGAGTTTATCACTCATCTCGTTGGATTCGCTCCTCTCTTAATTTAATCAGTCTCTCCTGGAGCCATCTCCTGGCCCTGCTGTACTGTGATTTGCTTGTATTCTCATCAATCTTCAAAATCTCTGAAATCTCCCGGTGCTTGTAACCCTCCAGTGCATAGAGGTTAAAAACCTGCCGGTAACCATCGGGCATCTGTTGAATCACATTGAAGAGCTCCTCTTCGGTAAACTCTGCTTCGCCCCACCCTTTGTCCTCAAACTTCGATTCGCTCACCTCGTCCAGGTCGTCGTGGTACCGGTGTTTCAGCATCTTATGGTAATGGGTTATGGCGGTGTTGATCATGATCCGGCGCATCCACGCCAGCA
>JAGLTY010000356.1 GCA_023135025.1 Bacteroidales bacterium
CACCGTCTGTTGCCGGTTGAATTGTAGTAGCGCCTGGTGCCAATTACCAAGTGCTTAGTGCTACAGTGCTCACTTGTGGATGGCCTGTGAGAACGGATTTGTTAGCCCCTTCTCTTCAGCATACTGGGTGGCCTGGTGCATAAAGGCCTGAAGCCTCAGTTCGATGGAGAGATCCTCCTGTCCGTCATATGCAATACTCACATAGGGGATATTGCCCTTGTCTTTGCGGAGCTGATCCGATACCGAGGCCACCAGGGTACCGGGCATACAGGTAAACGGCAGAATATTGGCTATACCCGAGATCCCTCTGTCCGCCAGTATGGCCGAGGTACCCAGGTTGAGTGCCGGGTCGCCATCGTAGTGGCGATGCACATAGGGGCCGCAGGCATTCAGCATATCCTTAACAGACACCTCCTTGTCCTCATCGAACAACCCATGGAACGGTTTGATGATTTTGCTGGCAGTTCGCTCCTGGAAATACTCCTGAAGCTTCGACTTCACCACCCCTTTGAAGTCACCCTTCCACCTGCTGTCGCGGGTATAGCGAATGGTGGAGTAGGAGAGCCACTCGGCAAAGGGTGCGATCCAGGTTTCGGCACCGAATTTCTCCAGCCTTCGCACCAGGTGCGCACTGCAGAAATCATTATCGCGCATAAAAATTTCTCCCACCACGGCGATAACCGGTTTGCGCTTGCCGTTGAAGAGCGGTATCTGTGTAAAACCATAGGCAATTTGAGCCAGCGTATCGGTCAGGTCACCACCACCATTCTCCATACAGCTGACCAGGTCGGCCAGGGCCTGCTGGTACACCTGCTCGGTATTTCCGGTAATCAATTCATACGGCTTCCGCTCCTGCTTCATCTTCCTGATCATATCCATGGCCACAAATCCTTTCCAGGCATTGAGCCGGAATTTGGAACCGTGTCCACCCGAAATGGATTCGTAGGAGTCATCGTTACTGGGGGCGATGATCTCAGTCTTATTGTATCCCAGGCGGTCGAATAGCACCCGCTGGAAACGGTTGTATTGTCCGAAACGGCACGGACCGTTATGGTCGGGCATAAAAAAGCTGACCCTGGCCGGATCGGTTTCCGGTTCCATCAGCTTTTTCAGGAAGCTTCCCGTGGTGCAAATCATGGGGAAACACTCTCTTGCCGATGTATATTTCCGGGCCAGATCCAGGTCCTCCTGGGTCTGCATGGGAAGTGATTCTGCGTTTATGCCAAAACTCCTGCATACGCCTGCCATCACATAGGATGCATCACTCATGTATGGGAAGAAAAGCTTCCGGTCATGCATGGGCGAGGCCGCCATTTTTCCCGGTGTAAATACTTTTTTCTTCTTCTCTTTACCCATCCTTGAACCCTTGAGGCTGTCGAGGAACGCTTCGTAGCGGGTAATCATCCCGGCATCGGCACCATGTTCATCGATCTCAATCTCCATATAGGGTTTTCCGGCCATCTCTTCGTGCACAAAATGTGCCAGGAAGGAGTCGGGACCACATCTGAAATTACCCATATAGATGCCATGCAGACGGTCGTCGCGGGCAATGATCCTGGCAGCTGCCAGGATACGCTGACCGTTGGGCCAGTACATCTTGTTGTAGTCGTCTGTAATGTGCTCATCTGCCAGGGGCAGATAATCCATTGGAATGGGGAGTACATCCAGGTTGATCAGCTTCTCCACCATGCTCAGGTTGAGGGCTGGATCGCCCGTATTGTAGGGGCGTCCAATAATCACCAGGCACTCCCTGTCTGCCGGAAGTGAAGCCATTACCTCACGGCCCCGTGCCTTCACACGTTCCTCAAACTGATCCTGTTTTGCATCGGCCTTTTTCATGGCTGCTGCAATCCGCTTTCTGCTTAGCCTGAACTTCTTTCCAAAGTAGTTATGCAGCTCCTTTTCCACCACCTTTCCGTAGTAGCGGAAATTGAGGGTGGGAGTCAGTAACTTCTCCCTCTGATCTTCCGGGATGGAGGCTCTAACCATAAAGGGAACAGTCTGCACCCAGGGACAATTGGCATTGGAGGTGGGATTGTCTTTCTCGGCCTTTGAATTAATGATAAAGGGCGTGAATATATAATCGATCTTATCCTCGAGCATTTCGTAAATGTGGCCATGCATCACCTCCACCGGGAAACAGGTTTCGGCCACAATCATGTTCAGTGCCTTCTTTACGGTCTGATTGTTGGTCTCCTCCGAAGCCACTACATTGAATCCCAGCTCATTGAAGAAGGTGCTCCAGTAAGGGAACTGCTGGAAAAAGACCATCAGTCCACGGGGAATTCCAATGGTGGTTTTTCCCGGATCGGCACCTGGTTCGTACCCTTCGGTAAGCATTCCAATCCGTTCTTCAAAATAGTTGGGGATACCCTGGCCCCTGCCTTTGCGTTCATCCCGTTCATACTTCTCGCACCTTCCACCATAATAGAGTGGCTTCTTCTCCCCTTCGATCCTGACCCGCCTGATCTCACACTGGTTGGAGCAGGCTTTACAGGTAAATTTGTCCACGGTATAGGGGATCTTACTGATATCAAATCCCTTGAATCTTGTCTGCAGGTTGTTCTCTATAATATAGTCGCGTGCCAGCATGGCGGCACCAATGGCACCGGTTACATCAAAGTGGGGCGGAATATGGATCTTCTTTCCGGTCACTTTTTCAAAAGCAGCCACCACGGCCCTGTTGTTGGTGACACCGCCCTGGAAAAGGATATGGTTGCCCACCCGTTTCTTGCGGACCACCTTCTGGATGTAGTTGTG
>JAGLTY010000357.1 GCA_023135025.1 Bacteroidales bacterium
TGTAAAAACCTATCCATCCAATCTTAGGCAGGAAGATCCTGCGGTTGTCTATTTTAAAGCCCTGTGGAAACCTTACACCATCATTCAGGCCCCTCTTCTTGAACACCGGTGCTCGCTTCAAAGGCTGGCATTTGTCAAAGCAATCCCTGAAGGCCCTCTCCAGATCCTTCAGCTTTTGCTGCAATACCTGTGAAGGGCACTCCTTCAAAAAACCGTACTCTTCGGATCGCTTCCACAGGGTGAGCCAGAAAGCCTGTTCGTTATACCAGAGGATGGGCTGCCTCTTCTCCAGGCGATCCAAATTCATGGCCAGGCATTTATTCCAAAGAAACCTTGAAGAACCACAAAACCGGGTAAGTTTCTCCTCAATATTACTATTGGTCTTTAGCCTTACTTTATATGCCCTTCGTATCCTTAACATTATACTAAATATACGAAAAATACCTGACATATACAAGTGTCAGACAGACAATTACGCACGAAAAGATAGATTGTTTATTCACTTCATCTGCATTTGGTCTTTGTAGCCAAATACAGAAAAAGGTGTTCATTGAACAGATGTATGAACGGCTCCACTTCCACTTTGGGGTCCCAAGGCTATTATATCTCTTCCTGTGGAGGTGCACCGTTCGAAATTGTTGAACAGCATATCGAAAACCAGTAGATTTGTGCTTATATCCCCTCCCTGAAGTGAAGGGGTTTTACGCACAAGTATGTATAAAGCGGTTAATACGCTTAATCATTGATTAATCCAGATTCATACAGCAGCGTCCATCCCTCGATCCAGAGATTGGATCCAAATGCCCCTTTATAGGTCACCTTTTCGAACCATTCATTTGGATTGGGTGCCATGTTTTCAAATTCGGTGGTGGGTGGCAACAAGGTATACCCATCAAGGTTCGAAATCCCCGGATCTTCAAAGCTGGTCAGCCATGATATGGTCGAATCGGTCAACTCCTGGTTCTCAGTAGTAAGATCCTCTCCCAGGTCCGAATAGAAATTGTATGCATAAGAGGGTCCGGCACCGGGATATAGAATGTTACTCTCCAGGGCAAGCCTTCCAGATTGAAACAGTGACCAGCTGTCGCCCGGTTTGTCTGAATACCGGATTGCGACACCACCTCCCGGATTGAGAAAGATGGAGTTTCTAAGGAAACCTCCGCCATATTGAAGAAAATGAATGGGTGTGGCCAATGAGGAGAGATTGTTGCGGATCAGCGTTGTATTGTACAGAACAGGCTGACTTCCGGGTAGTGCAGGTACCGGTTGTAATCCACCTGTAACTTCAAGGCATTTATCGGAGCCGCCGTTGATACCCAGCCAGAACTGTCCCTTCCCGTGGTACCCCTGGTCCAGGTCGAATGCATCATCCCCACAGAAGGATACCACCAGGTTTTTGCAGTTTACATCGCCACCGAAAAACTCCACACCATCATCGGCATTGGAGATCACCTCAATAAATTCGATGGTGGTCTGACGGCCCACTCCTCCCAGGGTGAGCCCGTTGATCTCATTGCCCTCACCTATGTTGGTTCCCCCATGCCGGATGGAGACATAGCGCAGGATCCCCGAGTTGTCATCATCATCAAATCCCCCATAGATGCCCCTGGGTTCGCTGATGGGAATGCCCTCAATCAGATCTTCACCAGATGGGGTATTGATGGTGGCATTTCCCAGTATAACCAGCCCACCCCAGAGTCCCCTCGCCTCCAACGGTACACTTCCCTCCAGGTCATCACCCTCTGCGGTAAAGATGATGGGGTTGATCTGTGTGCCCTCAGCAATGATGGTGCCACCACGGGCCACTATCAATCCGCTGGCCAGGCTTCCCTGTCCGGTACGTCCCCGGATCACCGTACCGGCCTCTATGGTCAGGGTCTGCCCATCGTTCACAAAGACAAAACCGCTGATCAGGTAATCCTTATCGCTGGTCCAAGTTGTGGTGCCGGTTCCACCCCCCTGATCGGTGATGGTCTCCACCTCTTCGATGATGTAATCGCTTTTTCGGCAGGAAAAAGAGACTGTTAGAAGGATTAGAACTGTTAGAATTGTTTGAACTGAGTGAGATGACTTACATCTGTTATTCAGGGTCATGGTGGAGAGGGAATATGGAGTTAAAAGACGATTTCAATGTTCAGGTAAAGATAAGGTTCAGAGCCTCCGTTCTGCGCATACTCCACCCAGTCCTGGTAGTTCAGCGAGAGGTGGGCATACCTGATGGGTGTAAACTGGATCCCGCAGATAATGGCACTGCCGTCTCTGGAAAGGTTCCAGGGGAGATCTTCTTCAGGCAGCACATTGGAGTAGAGTTGGTCGTACCGTGCAAACAGCTCCCATTTGTCGGAGAATTCATAGGTGGAATAGAGAGAATAACCGTACCTGTTGTGTCCCTGGTTAAACTTGTAATTCAGCTGGTGGTTATATTCACCCCCCACTCTTATATGATTAAACCTGTACCCGATGAAACCGGAGAAGATCATCTGGCGTACCTCACTGGTGTGAATTGTATAATAGGTCCGCAAGGTAAGACCGGCTGCCGGGTTCAGTGTAATTCCAGCACCGATCCTGTAGAAATTGTCAAACTGGAGGTTCTTATATCCCTCCCCGTTACTCAGGACCAGGTCGGCTGTGAAACGTTTGGAGGGGCTGTATTGAATCCCCGCACCCAGATCGGCACTGGATCCAAAGCGGTATTCATCCATATAGGACCGGTAGAGATAACGGTAGCCCCAGAATTTCTCCTGCACCTTAAACT
>JAGLTY010000358.1 GCA_023135025.1 Bacteroidales bacterium
GTTTTTACCATTGGTTACGGAATGACCGAATGCGGACCCCTGATGTCCTATGAAGGATTTGCCACTACCCGAAAGGGGTCCAGCGGTAAGATTCTCGATATCATGGAATTGAAGATCGATTCGGAAAAACCTTATACTGTACCCGGTGAGATCCTGGTGAAAGGGGAGAACCTGATGGAGGGTTATTATAAAAATGAGGAGGCCACCAAAGCCGCTATTGATAAGGATGGCTGGCTCCATACCGGTGACCTGGGTGTGACCGACAGGGATGGATTTATCTATATCAAGGGTAGGAGCAAGAGCATGCTGCTGGGCTCTTCGGGTCAGAATATCTACCCCGAGGAGATCGAGGCCAAGTTATGCAACCTGCCCTATGTGGGTGAGGCGGTGGTACTGATGAACAGTAATCACAGGCTGGAGGCGCTGGTCTATCCCGATTACGAACAGGCGAAAGCCGACAGGGTGGAATCGGAGCTGGAAGCCAAAATGGAGGAGAACAGGAAAGAGGTGAACAATCACCTTGCCGCTTACGAGTCGCTGCTTAAGATTCATATCCATGAGGAAGAGTTTGAGAAGACCCCCAAGCGGAGTATCAAACGCTTCCTCTATAAACTGGAGGAGTAGAAATCTTCAGTTATAGCGCGCTGCCCTTGTAAACCCTTGAGATACCCGGGGGTACAAGGTTACCGGAGTAACGGAGTCTGCCGCCCCAGGTAGTCGAACTTACATCGGCATCTGCCCTGCCATCGGGGTAGGCCGTGAGGCGGACATCATAGCTTCCCACTGGGGTTCTCAGGTAATAGGTTACGCTGTAGCTGCCGCTCTTTTCATGTTTGGTGTACTTATAGTCAGCAATGGATCCTTCCACAGTGACCCCTCCCACACCATTTCTTCCAATATAGGTGTTTGAGCCCACCTGTATCACCCCGGTGAGGGAGTCTGCAGCGATAAAATTGATGTTGGAGGATACATTGAGTGAATTGCCACGCTTGTCTTTTAACATATTGGCCTCCAACACGAATCGTTGGTAGTGAACCATGGCGGTAACCACTTCGGCCCTTTTAGCAAGCTCTTCGGCCTTCTGCTCCTTTTTCAACTCCTTCTCAAGTTGTTTCTGCTCCTTTTTACTGAGCTCCTGTGTGAATGCCGGGAGTGTCATCAGCGCTACAAGTACGATGGTTAAAACTCTTCTCATATCAAATAATTTATTTCAATATCTTTCAATCATTAAACAACATTGCCGCTTGAATTGTTTAGGCGACACAGATCAAATTTAACAATATTTTCAATGAAAAGAAGGGTATCTATCTGTATGGTACTTGTTCTGCTGTCTCCTTTGATGGCAACAGCACAGGTAAAAACAGTGCCGGCATATAAGAATGGTGTGAAGTTGAATACCGCAGCACTGATTCTTAACAATGCCTCTCTACTTTATGAAAGAAGTTTGAACAACCATTGGACGGTCCAGGCAGGCGCTGGTTACAGGTGGGGAGGCTCGATCCCAAAGGCCTTTGGACTGGGAAGCCTGATCGTGACAAGTAATTCCAAGGGACTTCGGGGTTACAGCTTTACACCCGAAGTCAGGTATTATTTCAATTTCTGTGAATGCGGTGGATCTCCTTCCGGACTCTATGCAGGACTCTATACCCGGTTGACAAAGTTATATGGGGAACTGAGTTTCCATTACTGGAACGGAACGGATTTTATAGATGCACTGGGGGCCTCCAATTTCCGCGAACTGTGAGTGGGATTGCAGATCGGATACCAGCTTATATTCAAGGAGCGCTTCCTGGTGGACTTCATGTTTGCAGGTCCGCGCCTTTCGACCAACAGAATCAGGTTCACCCTGGATTCTGATGATGTGGAAGCGCTGGTTCCCATTATCGAGGAGGAGATCAACAAGCGCCTGGATTGGCTGGGTATGGATCCCATCTCCATCAACCCATCACCGGAGATAGAGACTAATTTCGGGTTTAAGAATTTCCGTTATGCCATTGGGATCGGGATCCTCTTCTGATGCCCGGGAAACAGGTTCCCAATCTTCAATATTACTTTTTAAGAAGGGTGCTGTAGAGGGTCTCATTTTCGCTGTCGAACAGAACAAAAATGACTTCAGGGAGCGGCCCGTGTTTTCCCAGAAACTCCTTCACGCTCTCAATGGCAATCTTTGCGGCCAGCGCTTTTGGGAAACCATATACTCCGGTAGAGATGTTGGGAAAGGCAATGGATGTTAACTGGTGTTTCATAGACAGTTCAAGAGTGTTCCTATAACAGCGTTCCAGGAGCTCTTCTTCTCTGTTTTTTCCGCCGTGCCAAACCGGTCCCACTGTATGGATAACATATGGGGCGGGCAGTTGAAACCCGGGGGTTATTTTGGCTTCACCGGTTTTACACCCATCCAGGGTGCGGCAGGCCTCCAGCAGTTCCGGTCCCGCTGCACGGTGAATGGCGCCATCCACGCCGCCTCCACCCAGGAGGGTGCGGTTGGCAGCATTGACAATGGCATCAACTTTCAATTTTGTGATGTCTCCCCTGAAGAGGGTAATTGTTGAGCCCATGGGTGTTACATTCCCCTGATCGAGGCGCCAAGCTCCTTTTCGAAGGCACTGGCAATACGCAGCATGGCTTTATCGATCTGTTTGTCGGTAAGGGTTTTATCTTCATCCAGAAGGGTAAATGTAAGGGCATAGGATTTTTTCCCTTTCTCTATTTTATCCCCTTCATATACG
>JAGLTY010000359.1 GCA_023135025.1 Bacteroidales bacterium
GAAAAGAGAAGACCCAGGATACCTTCTTCCATATATTCAATCATCTGCATCAGAGTGGAAAACAGCTTATTCTGACTTCGGACAAGCCTCCAGTAGAGTTGCAGGGAATGGAATCGAGGCTCCTGAGCAGGTTCAAGTGGGGCCTCTCTGCCGATCTGCAGGCACCCGATTTCGAAACCCGGATGGCCATTCTGAAGAAAAAGACCTACAATGATGGCATTGAACTACCGGAAGAGGTGCTGGAATATATCTCCACACATATCTCCGATAATATCCGAGAACTGGAGGGTGCACTTATTTCCCTGCTTGCACAGTCAACACTTAATAAAAAGGAGATCACGCTGGATCTGACCAAAGAGATGATCGACAAGCTCATTAAGAGCACCAAGAGGGAGATCTCCATTGACTATATTCAGAAAGTGGTTTGCAACTACTACAACATCGGGCTTGAACAACTGCAATCGAAAACGAGAAAGAGGGAGATTGTACAGGCACGTCAGGTGGCCATGTTCTTCTCCAAATCCATGACGAAATCGTCCCTGGCAACTATTGGTTCCCAGATTGGAGGAAAGGATCATGCCACAGTATTGCACGCTTGCAAAACAGTGAATAACCTGATTGAAACCGATAAACGGTTTCGACTCCAGGTCGATGAAATTGAGAAAAAACTAAAAATGTAGTAGCAAACAGAGACAGGTTCCCATCGGACCTGTTTTTTTTTAATTAATAAATCTGAATGCATTTCCTTCTCCTCTGTATACTCTCATCCACAGGTATTTTCGTTATCTTCAAAACCATTGACCGATTCAACATCCCCGCATTCCCTGTTATTGTGATCAATTACCTTGTGGCAACTCTCCTGGGTTTCATCATCAATACCGGCGATACCGGTCCGGCTTCCATACTTGATTCCCCATGGCTGCCCATCAGCATCATTATTGGGATCATGTTTATTCTTATGTTCTTCCTTGTGGCCCATTCCACAAGAAAAGCAGGACTATCAGTCACCACTGTAGCCAGCAAAATGTCGGTGATATTCCCCATTGTCTTCTCCCTGTTTATCGACCCGTCCGATCAGCTTACCCTGATGAAATCTGCTGCTGTAGTAATCGCACTGGGTGGAGTGGTGCTTACAGTGTATAAACCGGGTAATGAGGCCCTCGAAGGAGGTGTCATCTTTATCCCGCTCCTGTTGTTTGTCGGAATGGGAGTGGTGGACTCCATGGTGAAACTGGCACAACAACAGTATGTGAGTGATAACGAGACTGCGCTATTCAGTGGCATCCTCTTCCTGAATGCTTTTCTATCCGGAATCCTGGCCATGCTCTTTTACCGGAAAGAGAACAGACAATTTTTCAGGGGTAAGGTGTGGGGCTGGGGATTGCTCCTTGGAGCTGTGAATTTCGGTTCCATTTTCTTCCTGGTCAGGGCGTTGAACTATAGCTCGGACGCCGGTAAGAGCATGGACAGTTCGGTCATATTTGGTGCGAATAACATCAGCATTGTGGCCCTGAGCGTCGTGGTGGGATTGCTGGTTTTCAAGGAGAAACTAAAATTTGTCAACTGGATAGGAGTTGTGCTATCGGCACTGGCCCTGCTGCTTTTTACCCTGGTATAGATGACCGACCTCTATAAAACCATACAAACATCCTCTGAAGGGATCTATAAAGAGAAGGGAAGTAAGTTTCTCTCTTTCGCGTACCGGGTAAACAGTGAAGAGGCGATTAAACAGCATCTGACCACACTAAAAAAGGAGTATCATGATGCCCGTCACCACTGTTATGCCTGGCGGCTGGAGCCGGAGAAGACCCGTTACAGGGTCAATGACGATGGAGAACCATCGGGAAGCGCCGGAAGGCCCATCTATGGTCAGATCGTATCGAGGGAGCTGACCGACCTGCTTTTGGTGGTGGTTCGTTACTTTGGAGGCACCCTGCTGGGTGTAGGCGGACTGATCAACGCATATCGTTCAGCTGCCTCCGATGCACTGGATCGTACCAGCATCATCGAATGCAGGGTATATGACAGGTTGAGACTTGAGTTTGGATACGACCGGATGAATGCTGTTATGAAGGTGATCAAGGATTTTCAACTTGACTTTGAGGAGCAGAAGTTTGATATGGATTGCTCACTGACCCTGAAGTCGTGGAGGCGCCAAACAGAGCGGGTGTTGGATAGTTTTTCAAAAATCACAGCGTGCAAAATATCAGTTATAGAGGAATAGTCACTATATTATATTCCTAATAAATCATCATGATATGAAGAACAAACATCTTGTTTCAATCACAGATTTCACCAGGGAAGAGTACCTGAGGATCCTGGAGCTGGCAGCTGAATTCGAAGCGAAACCACGGCAGGATATCCTGAACGGATATGTGATCTCCACCCTGTTTTTTGAGCCCTCTACAAGGACCCGTCTGAGTTTTGAAACAGCCATCAATGGACTGGGAGGCAGGGTCGTTGGGTTCAGTGACTCTGGTGCAACCAGTGCTTCCAAAGGAGAAACCCTGCACGACACCATCAAAATGGTAAGCAACTATGCCGACCTGATCGTGATGCGGCATCCCCTGGAAGGGAGTGCCCGCCTGGCCAGTGAAGTCTCCTCTGTTCCAGTTGTAAATGCAGGCGATGGTGCAAACCAGCATCCCACACAAACCCTGCTTGACATGTATTCTATTGAAAAAACGCAGAATACACTGGATAACT
>JAGLTY010000036.1 GCA_023135025.1 Bacteroidales bacterium
GCTTGTGATGGAAGGTGGTTCAGGATCGAAGAGGTTCAATGAAATACTCTCCATCTGTCGGCCAGACCTCCTGGTGCTGGATGATTCGTGGAATCTTCCGGATCCTGAAGAGAGCAGTCTCCTCTCCAACCTGGAGCTCCTCTGGGTAGATGGTAACATTCCTGCATTGGCAAAACTGGCCCGGTGCTGCGGGAACCTGGAATCACTGATCATTGCCGACTGGCAGCCGGAGCCGGGAGAGTTGCTTCCGCTCTCAGGATTAAAAAAGCTACAGAGCCTCACCATCGCAGAATCTGATCTGACCTCCCTTTCGGGGATCGAATTCCCCAAATCGCTCCGCAACCTTCATATGGTCAGTTGCGATACCCTCTCAGATATCAGTAAACTTGGCGATTTCCAAGAGCTGAATCGGTTGGGTCTGACACTCTGCAACGAGGTGAAGGATGTTGATATATTGCAAGAGATGAACTCCCTTCAATGGTTATCCTTTCCTGCAAATATATCCCACCAGGAGTTCAGGGAGGTGACAGGCCGGTTAACACAACTGGAAGTGGTGGAGTTGATTGGCTGTACGGAAATTATGAACCTTGCTCCCCTGCAAGCGCTGCCTTACCTCAAGGCCCTTGTGCTTCAGCTTGAACAAGAACAACTAACCAAGCTTGATTCCCTGGAACGGCTTAAGCTTCTTATACTAACAGATGAAGTGTTTACGGATAATCCTGAATGGATCAAGGAGTTACGTTCATCACTTCCTAATAGTACAATTGTACCCGGAAGCGGGTTGTGCCTGGGGTCCGGCTGGCTGCTGTTGCTGCTTCCTTTTATCCTCATCTTTCGGTATTTTTTCCGGCGTAAAAAATAAACCAGTGCCGGGAACCACCCAGACCATCTCATCAAGAATCAGGCAACACCCCGGCCGAATAAGGAATGTGGCACTATCTGTGGCGGGAATCCTCCTGTTTGCTGTGTTTATACACCAACCCTTTCCGCTATTTTTACCGGCCATCGGGGGACTTGCAGTCACTGCACTGGTGATTGGATTTTCCACCAGGCATATGACCATCCGGGAAGCTTTTGGCATCGGCCGCCTGAATCGCAGGATTCTCCTCTACACCCTTCCTGCTGTTTTACTGGGAGTGCTCCTTGGCATATTTACTCGCAATCGGTTTGAGCTGACTCTGATCCCTGCAGGTTTCGCCGGGGTAGTTTTTGTGGCCCCGCTGATAGGTGCATTTGAAGAGGTTGTATTCAGGGGGTATATACAGGGTCAACTGCGACCCGTGGGAATGATCTTCTCCATAGTATCTGCTTCCTCGGTACATACCTGTTACAAACTGCTGGTGATCCTGACCCTTGCCATTCCCCTTCAATTTGATTTTTTCTTCCTGATTTTCTGGACCTTTGTGGGGGGACTCCTCTTTGGAACCCTGCGGGAACTGTCCGGCAGCGCAATTCCCCCGATAATTGCACATGCGGTGTTTGATATTGTGTTGTACGGTGGACTGGCCACAGCACCTGTTTGGGTATGGAGTTAGTTTGTATATTTATATCATGAGAAATATACTTCACATCATAGTAAGCGTGGTCCTTACAGGAGTGCTGGGCTGCAGCCAGAAACCAGAACAGGTCATCATGACTGTTAACGGCCCTATCCCCGCTTTGGAAATGGGTATTACCCTGACCCATGAACATGTGCTGGTAGACTTTATCGGGGCCGATAGTACCGGGTACCATCGATGGGACAAACAGGAGGTGGTAAAAAAGGTATTGCCCTACCTTGCTGAAATTCAAGAACACCAGGTATCGACCCTGGTGGAATGTACCCCGGCTTACCTGGGCCGGGACCCCTGGATTTTAAAAGCACTCTCCAGAGAGACCGGAATGCACCTTGTCACTAACACCGGATATTACGGCGCACATAATAACCGGTTCATCCCAGCAACACTCTTTGAGCTGACTGCAGCAGAGCTGTCCGATATCTGGGTGGATGAATTTGAAAACGGGATCGAGGGGAGCGGTGTCAAACCGGGATTTATCAAGATTGCTGTTGACGGGGATGATACTCTTTCAAAGGAGCATCTCAAAATTATTACAGCAGCTGCCCTTACACATCAACAAACAGGATTGGTCATCGCTTCACATACCGGACCCGATGCCCCGGCATTTGAGCAGATCTCGGTACTTCAATCCCATGGTATAGATCCTTCCTGTTTTATTTGGGTACATGCCCAACAGGGAACCCTGGAGGGGAACATCAAAGCAGCAGAGATGGGTACCTGGATCTCCCTGGATAATGTAAGCCTGGACCGGGAAGCGGGGAGTGTGTATGATGTGGCCTGGTATGCAGAGAGGATCCATCAAATGAAGGAGGCAGGGTTGCTGAATCGGATACTGCTCTCACACGATGCGGGATGGTATAAACCGGAAGAGGAGAATGGGGGAACTTTCAGGGGATTCAGCGGAATTTTCACTGCCCTGATCCCAGCACTTACGAATCAGGGATTTTCCCGGGAAGACATTAATCAATTACTGGAGGTAAATCCGCATAATGCGTTCATTCTAAGAAATCAGAATTGATCAGAATTCTTCGAGTCCGGTAAGAGAAACACAATAGATCACACTCTCTATTTCGTCACTCAGGTTCACATTGTTGACGATGATATCATCGGTGACCTTCAGAATCACCGGAGCAAAATTAACGATCCCGTCAATACCATATTTCACAAGTTGATCACACACGTTCTGGGCGACCATATCCGGAACAGCGATAATAGCTGTACGCACTTCAAATCGATCTATGATCTCTTTCATCCGTTCCATGGTATAGACCGGAATATCCGATCGGATACGCTGTTTGGAAGGGTCAATATCAAAAGTGGCCACAATATTAATCTGACGCTGTATAAAGTTGTTGTAATTGGCCAGTGAGGAACCAATATTTCCTCTGCCCACCACGATGATATTATGGTTACCGTTGTTGTGGAAAATGGTTTCCATCTCCCCGATCAGTTTATCCACACGATACCCCCCACGCTGGTTTCCTTTGATGTGGTATTCGGAAAAGTCTTTTCGTACCTGTTCAGCTGAAACTCCGGTCTCACTACCCAGAGTATAAGAATAGACCCTTTTTACACCCAGGGCCTGCAGGCGCAACAGGCTTCCCCGGTACAAAAGAATTCTTCTCAGGCTTCTTTTCAGGGGACATTTTGTGTTTATTTTCACAATAAAAAATATTTCACTGTTTATTTCAACACAAGTTGCAATAATTTTTTCAAATTTCAAACCATTCTATTTGTTTGCTATTCAGGTTTTTATATTTATTGTTATGAATTTCACAACGTTTTGGCCAGGGCCTAGGCTTGACTTATGTTAGGTGTGCCTCTATTTTTATAGTTATATTTTTCACATCTAATGAACAGGATCGCTATCCCTAGGCATGAATGGGATGAGAGGCTGAATCAACTTCTATCATCTTTCGATCTTTTTGCCCCTGTGGAAAATGATTTCAGTTGCGACTATGTCAAGCTGGACGCAGAGACAATTCCTGAAATCACTTACAACAAACCCAAACCGGTCACTCCCCTGAAAACATTCTTTCTCCCTGTCAAGGAGAATGTGACAGCCGGATCCAATGGCAACAACCCGGTTGTCATCATCGGTGCGCCCAACTGTGATGTGATGGCCCTGGCATTCCTGGACCAGATATACCTGGACAATGAGTATGATGATCCTGCCTATGGCGCGCGCCGGGATCGTACCACCATTATCTCATTCGATTGCCTGAGTATCCAGGAGCACTGCCACTGCACCACTTATAGTATTGAACCTGTCGGAAATAAGCACTCGGATATCTCCCTGGCACTGGTTGATGACCAGGTGATCCTCTCTCTCTTCACCAAAAAGGGAGAGACATTTTTGGAGCAGATGGGAGTGGTTGTGGCCAATACACCTGAAGAGACCGTTCTCCGGACCCTTCAGAACAAGCAGAAGGAGGTGAAGGAACTGCTATCCAAACAAAATAACAGTATACCGGGATATGAAGAGACCGGGCAACTTGTGGAGGCATCCGGGGATGAGATCTGGAAAAAGTACGCATCAGACTGTGTGTCATGCGGAGCCTGCAGTGCCATCTGTCCCTCCTGTTCCTGTTTTCTGTTGATCGACAGGCCCGGATTTGAAAAAATACGACAGCTGGACACGTGTCAGTACCCTGGTTTTGAACGTGTGGCCGGGGGTGAGGATGCGCTTGGTCCACTATCCGAAAGATTCAGGAACCGCTACATGTGCAAATATGTTTGGAAGCCCCAGAAATACGAATTGAAAGCGTGCACCGGTTGCGGTCGCTGTATAGAGAGCTGTATTGGCCAGATCAATAAGAATGAATTATTCATGGAGTTGTCAAACTAACCAGCCATGGGAAAGAATGGAAATCTATACAAACCCCTGAAGTGTGAACTAATCAAAGTAATCGACGAATCACCCCTGATCAAAACATTTGTCCTGGTACCCCAACAGGATTTTTCATTTGCAACCGGCCAATTCATAGAGGTCACCGTTGATGGCCTTGGTGAGGCTCCTTTTACCCCCTCCTCCTCTCCTCTTCAAACAGATCAGCTTGAGGTCACAGTGATGAAAACCGGATATGTGACCGACCATATGCACACCATGCAGCCGGGTGAATTAATGGGGATCAGGGGACCATTCGGACGCGGCTACCCCTTGGAGAAGTTCTATAACAAAGAGGTGTTGATCCTGGGTGGTGGCTGCGGGTTTGCCCCCATCCGTTCACTTCTTTATAACCTGATTGCCATCTCCGACAAACTCAGGAAAGTGACACTCTGTTACGGTTCTAAAACGCCTGAAGACTGTGTCTACAAACCATATATCCAGGAATTACGTGATACACCCAAATTCGAAGTACTTCGAAGTGTGGACCAGGCGGACGAAAACTGGACCGAGCGGGTGGGTGTGGTTACGGTATTGCTGGATGATGTGCGAATGGATATCAAAAATTCTGTAGCGGTGGTCTGCGGCCCTCCTATTATGATGAAATTCGGAACCATGAAGCTGCTGGAGATGGGCTATTCTGAACATGATATATACCTCTCCATGGAGAAGAATATGTCCTGCGGCCTTGGTAAATGCGGACACTGTATGATGGGCAAGTACCTGGTATGTAAAGACGGTCCGGTCTTTACCTATGATGAAATCAAAGATCAACCTCATATCTGGAACTGACATGGCACAAAAGATCCTGATCGATCTGGAAAAACTGAGAAACCCCCGGGGAGAAAGCTGTGATGAATCACCGCCGGAAGGACTTTGGGAACC
Organism: Bacteroidales bacterium; assembly: GCA_023135025.1. Taxonomy (GTDB): domain Bacteria; phylum Bacteroidota; class Bacteroidia; order Bacteroidales. The sequence continues at coordinate 5,332 of JAGLTY010000036.1, forward strand.
TTCAGTGGGAAGCAATGGGTTGAAAAGTATTCGCGAACTGGCCGTATTTCAATTTACCTGCAGGAAGTGTGCAGATGCACCCTGTATTGAAGTCTGTCCCGCCGACGCACTGGAGAAAGATGACCAGGGGATTGTTTCCCGGTCCACCAATCTTTGCATCTCCTGTAAATCATGTGTGGTAATCTGTCCATTCGGTACCATGATGACCGATTTTTTCGAATATCACCGGAACAAGGAGAACTACTATGACCTTTCGGATGAAAAGGAGCTGGAGCAATGGATCAGGGACTCACCCGAAGGAGCTGTAACCAGGGTCGATATGGAAGAGGATCCGGAACAGCACATTTATAAGCTGAATGAACATATCCTGGTGCGGGAACGCATGTGGAAAACTGATCAATTGTAAATATAGATCTATGGGAACGAACCTCTTCTATTTCCTTGTATACCCCGGTTTTCTGTTTATGGCTGTGATCGGAGGACTACTCTCCTGGTTTGACCGGAAGATCACAGCCAGGGTGCAGTTTCGCAAAGGCCCCCCCCTCCTGCAGCCCTTTTATGATTTTTTCAAACTCCTGCTTGTAAAAGAGACCATCTTACCCGCCAGGGGGGCCAAGGGGCTCTTCCTGGCAGCTCCCGTATTCTCAGTTTTTGGTGCGACCATGGCCGGAGTTTTTATCCTTCTGCCACTTTTAAATATCACCTCTGGATTTCATGGTGACCTGATCGTCATTTTTTACCTGTTAACCATCCCTTCACTAACCTATGTGATTGGAGCCCTCTCATCAGGAAATCCACTGGCTGCTGTGGGAGCATCCCGGGAGATGAAACTGATCCTGAGTTATGAATTCACCTTCCTTCTGGTATTGGTTGGGGTCATCATTAAATCCGGACAGAGCATAGACCTGTACCAGATCATCCATACTCAGCAAACCGGAGTCCCGTTTATAGGAAGTGTCTCCGGCGTATTGCTCTTTATTGTGGCTATTTTCTGCCTGCAGGCAAAACTGGCTCTTGTCCCGTTTGATATGCCTGAAGCAGAAACTGAGATTTCGGGCGGCATTTTCATCGAGTACTCCGGTACTCCTTATGCCATGATCAAGCTATCCAAATATATACTTCTCTTTATCCTTCCGGCATTTATTATGGCCATTCTGATGAATGGAACAAAACTGGAAGGGATAAATATTCTCTGGGCTGTGCTCAAGCTTGTTGCTGTGGTGCTGCTGCTTACACTCATACGAAACACCAATCCAAGAGTAAAGATCAAGCAGGCCATACGCTTTTTCTTTGTCTGGATAAACCTGCTGGCAATTATCGCTATTGTACTGGCAATCTTTGGCTTATAAATATTTAGATCGTGGGATTTAAAAGTTACTGTTTCAAAAAATCATTGTGGCTGTTCCATTTCGGAGGAGCCTCCTGTAACAACTGTGATATTGAGATCCTGGATTGCCTCACACCCAGGTATGATCTGGAGCGATTTGGCATGCTGCTGGTGGGAAGCATCAGGCATGCCGATGTGCTGCTGGTCAATGGCTCCATCAATAAGAAGGATAAGCCCCGTCTGCTTGAAATATATGAACAAGCGCCAAAACCAGTGCTTGTGGTAGCCATTGGTGCCTGCGGGTGTACGGGGGGTATTTTTGCAGAGGGCAACACTTTCGCAGGTCCGGTAGACAAAATCATTCCAGTGGATGTATATATTCCGGGATGTCCCCCAAAACCCGAAGCGATCCTGGCAGGAATTGTAAAACTTCTTGGTAAAAACTGATCAATATGGTCCTTAACGAACTGCAAAAAACCTTCGCAAAAGAGATTCTGGATTCAGAGGCCAGGAGTGAACGGCGTGTGACGCTTCGGATCGATCCAGCTGCACTGATTCCCATATCTGTGCATCTTTTCAGAGAGCTTGGTTTCAGATTTATCATTGCCTCGGCACTCCATACAAAAAAAGGATTTGAGATCTATTACCATTACAGCTACGACAGTACAGGTCTGGTCCTGAACCTGCATGTGATACTGGATCAAAAAAAACCGGAGATTGAATCCCTTTCCAATATGTTTGAAGCTACCAACTGGATCGAAAGGGAGATGCACGAACTGTTCGGGATAAACTTTCTTAACCATCCCAACCTGGAACAGCTATTATCTGAAGGAAACTGGGCCACAGGGGAGTATCCATACCGGAAAACATTCAAATCAAATGAAGATGTGCAAGCATGAGTAAACAGACATTGATACCGGTTGGACCTTACCACCCCCTCCAGGAGGAGCCTGAACTGTTCAAGCTTTACTGCGATGGTGAAATTGTTAAAGATGTAAAGTGGGAGACAGGTTATAACCACAGAGGTATTGAGAAACTGGCTGAAAAGAAGAGCTACGATGAAGTGTTTTTTCTGGTAGAAAGAATCTGCGGAATCTGCTCCACCTCCCATCCGTTTGCATTTGCCAATAGCGTGGAGGAGATCGTGGGGGTGGAAATCACCAATCGTGCCAAATATATCCGGACCATTATAGGCGAACTGGAACGTATCCACAGTCACCTGCTCTGGGTAGGTCTTGCGGGCCATTTCCTGGGATACAATACCGTTTTTATGTGGGCCTGGAAATACCGTGAACCTGTCCTTGACCTGTTTGAAATGATTACCGGGAACCGGAACAGTTATGCTATGTTTAAGGTGGGGGGTGTGCGAAGGGATATCGAGAATCAAAAGATCCCCGCCATTGAAGGGGTCCTTTCACTGGTAAAGAAAAAAACTGATTTGCTGGTGGGTGCTATAATGGACGATCCTGTGATCCACGCCCGCACCAAAGGGGTGGGAGTGCTTACCCGGCAGGATATTCTTGATTTCGCGGCCGTTGGACCTACTGCCAGGGCATCCGGAGTCGATATTGATGTACGGCGCGATGATCCATACGCTGCCTATCCACTGGTCAACTGGAAAGTGATCACTGCAGAAGCCGGAGATGTTTTTGCCAAGGCAGAAGTTCGGCTGCTGGAGATGTACGAATCCATCTCTATCATTGAACAGTGCCTGTCAGGATTGAAAAAAGAGAAGGAGGGGGATGTGGATGTGAAGGTCAAACATATCCCGGAAGGCTATGGTACAGGTCGCACAGAGGCACCCCGCGGAGAGGTCTTTCATTTTGTGGTATCAGATGGTTCTAACTCCCCGGCAAGACATAAAATAAGGGCCCCCAGTTACACCAATATTGCCACTTTCAAAAAATCGTGTGTTGGACAAAGCATCTCCGATGCCACCATCTCCCTAGCTGCAGTGGATCCGTGTTACTGCTGTACCGAAAGGCTGGCGGTTGCAATTGACCGGCAGTCGGGCCATCGGATCATGAATGCAAAAGAGATCATCAGTCACTCTGCATCTATCACTGACAAATTGCTTCAACATGAATAATCAATGATCATGAACCAGGCCATACAAATCATCATTCTGCCCGTATTGATTGGAATCCTGTTGTTCCTGTTGCCATCTGCATTGAGGATGATCAAAGCCATCATTGCCATTGGCGTAATTCTCTTTACAGGATATCTGGCCATCTCACTTTTCGGTGCCGAAGATCTGGTATTCTCTATGGATTACTGGGCGTGTGCTGATAAATACTGTTCATTCTCACTGGATGGATTAAGCAGACTGATCATACTGTTTATGAGCCTGCTCTCTCTACTGGTGGTTATCTATTCCACCAAATACCAAACTGCAGCTGCCATGCGTAACTATTACGCCTGGTTCCTGATCACCCTGGGATTCTCATATGGTGCCGTCCTTGCCAATAACCTGCTGCTTTTCCTTATTTGCTGGGGTATCCTTGGTATTTCGCTCTACAGGCTAATCCATGGCAAGGATGAAAAAAGCAGTGCTGCAGCCAAAAAGACCCTGGTGATTATCGGGGCGTCCGACGGGATCATGATCCTTGGGATTGCCATCATCTGGAGAGTTACCGGAACACTGAATATGGACGAAATTGCCCTTCCCACAAGCGACCTGGTACGAACGGTAGCATGTCTTTCCCTGCTCATCGGAAGTTTCGCCAAAGCGGGAGCTTTCCCGTTTCATACCTGGATTCCCGATTATGCAGAAACTGCTCCCGCCACCTCTTCGGCCTACCTTCCTGCCTCTCTCGATAAGCTTCTGGGCATCTATTTTCTTGCCAGGATCACCACACAACTGTTTGTTATTGGCGACTGGATAAGATTCATCCTGCTTACCATCGGTGTAATCACTATCATCACCTCGGTGATGATGGCCCTAGTGCAACATAACTACAAGCGACTGCTCGGTTATCATGCGGTCTCCCAGGTGGGGTATATGGTTTTGGGATTTGGTCTGGGTTCCATGCTAGGGATTGCTGCCGGGCTGTTTCACATGATTAACCATGCCATTTATAAAGAGGGACTTTTCCTGGCGGCCGGCGCAGTGGAACAACAGAGCGGGAAAGAGGAGCTTGAAGATCTGGGTGGTCTGTCCAGGGCCATGCCGCTGACCTTCTTTGCAACCCTGGTATTTGCTCTCTCCATCTCAGGTATTCCACCATTAAACGGGTTCGCTTCCAAGTGGATGATCTACCAGGGGATCATTGATTTCGGTCACGGGACCGGCATCTCCAATCAACTCTGGATGATCTGGCTTGGCCTTGCAGTGCTGGGTTCAGCACTCACCCTGGCCAGCTTTATCAAGTTTACAGGAGGGATATTCCTTGGACGTCAGCAGAAAGAACCCTCGAAAATCAGGGAAGTTTCCCCGGTCATGTGGATTCCCATGCTTATCCTGGCATTGGTTTGCATCGGTTTCGGAGTGTTTGCCAGCAACCAGGTGGTTCCGAAACTCTTTATGCCGGTATCCGGAACATTTGAATACACAGGAATCTGGGCATCATCCACGGTAGGTTTGCTGGTGCTGGTATCCATTGCCCTGGGAATAGTGATGTACCTCCTGGGCAACATAAAGAATTTCAGAACCTCCGATAGTTTCGTGGGGGGAGAAAAGATCCAGGACGAAACCTCTTTTTCAACCCTGGAATTCTATAAAAGCATGCAGGAATTCAAATGGCTGGATGTCATGTACCGAAGGGCCAAAGATCGCTGGTTCGATCTGTATGACCTTTCGAGGCAGTTTATCTCCTGGCTGGGCGGCATTTTCAGCCGGCTCCACACCGGAGTACTGCATGACTATACGCTATGGGTTTTTGCAGGTGTTGTGATCCTTTTGCTGTTGCTAATCACCTAATCTGATCAAAACATGGAATTAACAATTTCCATCATACTGGGATTTATGATCATCGGAGCGATCTACGCAATCCATGCAAAAGATCTTCTCTCGGCTGTCATAGCCATGGGTACTGTGGGCTATAGCCTTGTGATCTGTTTCCTGTTGCTTAAGGCTCCCGACCTGGCCATTGTTCAAATCGTGATAGAAACCATCACCCTGGTGATCATGGTGGCAGTGGTGTTGGATAGCACCAGGAAGGAGTTAGAGGTTCCCTTCGACAGGAAATCCCTGCTCAATACAAACGCTGGATTTATCGTTTTTACCGGGTT
>JAGLTY010000360.1 GCA_023135025.1 Bacteroidales bacterium
TTTGTCTCTGCACTTGGCTTCTGCATCTCCACAATAGTCAGGAACGGTAATGCCACCGCGGTGATCATGGTAATCCTGGGTCTGTTTCTGCTGATCCTGGCCGATGAACTGGATGAATCCAAATGGAACATCTTTCTCAATCCATTTGCCACACCGCGCGATCTAAACGAGATAGTCTGGATGGAGATCATCAGGCAGAACCGTATCTTTATGGGGATAGGAAGCGTGGTACTGATACTGCTGGGATTGCTGAACCTGCAGAAGCGCGAGAAATTCCTCCGCTAGAATATGGGTTCAAACAGACTGAAATCAATCGATATTCTCAGGGCACTTACCATGCTTCTGATGATCTTTGTAAACGACCTCTGGTCCCTCACCGATATTCCGGAGTGGCTCGAACATAAAGCAGCAGATGAGGATGGGATGGGACTGGCCGATGTGGTCTTTCCGGCGTTCCTCTTTATCGTGGGACTCTCCATCCCACACGCTATCAAGGCCCGCATGAGGAGAGGGGATTCGAAACTGCTGGTTCTCAGGCATATTGCAGAACGAACCCTGGCTCTACTGATCATGGGGGTATTTATGGTGAACCTGGATAATATCAATGCGGAAAACCTGTTATTCAGCCGGGTACTCTGGCAGATCCTGATGACCACAGCCTTTTTCCTGATCTGGAATGTTTACGGAGAGCGGGTGATGGGCCGAATTCCTCCATGGATAATGAAAAGCCTTGGATGGGCCATCCTGCTCTTCCTGGCCATCACCTATACAGGTGTCGGCGAAGAGGAGAGCCAGTGGATGCGCTTTCACTGGTGGGGCATCCTGGGACTGATCGGATGGGGCTACCTGGTTGCTGCCCTGACCTACCTGATGATTGGCAACCGGCCGGGCTGGCTCGCTCTGGCACTACTAGCACTTATACTTTTGAATATCAATGAATTTATAACGCCATTTAACTTTACGGTTAAACTGGTAGTGAGCGCCTCCAACCATGCACTTGTGATGGGCGGGGTGCTGGTCACTTCGGTGATGATTGCATTGAAGGAGAGAGAGAAAATGCAGCTGCTAGTACCATTTCTTATGGGGTTTACGGCGCTGTTGATGCTATTTGCATTCCTCACCCGTCCCGCCTGGGGAATCTCCAAAATCATGGCCACTCCCTCATGGACAGCCATCTGCGCCGGTATCACAGCGCTATCCTTTGTGGTGATCTACCTGCTGGCCGACAGGCTGAACTTCTTTAGGTGGGCCGATCCCATTAAACCGGCCGGAACCAGCACCCTCACCTGCTACCTGGTTCCCTACTTTGTGTATGCCTTCGGGGAACTTTCAGGAATCACTCTGCCCGATGCACTGACCACCGGTTGGATCGGTATTCTGAAATCGCTGCTCCTGGCCATCCTGATCATCCAGATCACCGGGTTGTTGGGGAGGCTGAAGATCAAATTGAAGATTTAGATTATTACCATTTTGTCTGCACTGTGACCACCCATTCCTGTTCGTCTACCAGGCAATCTCTGAACATCTTCATATACTCATCACTCTTCTCTTTGCCATATTTGGTGGTAAGGGCATTTGCCATACCATAGCCGTCAGGACTGATTGCCGGATCCATCAGGTAGAAGTAGGTAAAGGTGCCGTCCTTGTTGGGCTCCACAGGTCTGAGCGACCTGACAGTGCTTCTCATTACGGGAAAGTTTTCTGCTACTGCCGGCTCCAGGTAAGAGAAATTAAATTCCTCAAACTGTGAAACTTTGTCGCCTTTGATCCGATTCAATACCACCCAAACAGTTTCACCAACTGTAGCCCTCGCAGTGGGTAAGGGAATATCTGAGTTCCAGATATCCAGATGTAATTTCCATTGTCCGTCTTCCTTCTTCCAGGTAACCAGATACTTACCCCTGTCCACCTCCTGAGATCCCACCTTAACCATGTAACGGCCCTCTTCGATGGCCATGTCTCCATATCCCTTGGCATTTACCGTTTCCAGTACAAGCTCAGGGGATTCCTGCCCCATGCTTTCACTCCAGTAAGCTTTTATAGCTTCCCGTCCATCAATAAGGGCACCGTTTGCTGGTAAAAGTTTTGCGTCGCTAGTGTAGAGCATGGACATCGCTTCTGGATCACCGGATTTAAGTATGTCCATAAATACCTTGTTCGCCTCCCCAATCTCCTCTGTCACATCAACAGGACCCTGGGAGCAACTACTGATTAAAAAAGCAGCGATAAACAGAACTGCCTGCAAGCCGAAATGGGATTTTGTACACTTCATTTTAAAAAGTTTTAAGGTTAGTAGGTTAATTCGGAAACTGATTGAATTGTATGCTTACTAACAAGACAGTCATATCCGGTATAAGTTCTATCAGCTGTAAAGACGAGATGAAGGATGGGTATGTTGCTTGTGATGATTGAGCTGCTTTAAGGATGTGGTGGGAGCTGGGACATCCTTGGGACAAGTTGGGCAACATTCAATTGTTATGGCTGGCAAGGGCTTGTTCCAAAGACCTTGGATAGAATTCCTGTTCTCCGTGGCGATAATAGATGCTCAATCCACTGATACGATCACTCTCTTTTTCGATTTGAATCAGGCTGTTTATCCTTCCTGGATTCATAAACTGTTCTTCGTTTAGGGGAAACAGTTTGAATATAAATCCTTCAATGGTTTCGTAATAGAACTGGTCATTCTCAAGGAATATTTTTTGAGT
>JAGLTY010000361.1 GCA_023135025.1 Bacteroidales bacterium
GTGGTTTGCCTGTAAAAATGAACCAGTCTTTTGTCGGTGAATGAAAAGAATGAGGGGATGACAATGCTGCGGCCAAATGCCTCTGCCAGGGTAGGAATACTCTGCTCCCTCTGCCACTCCATAATGGAGGCGATAGCGTCTTTTCTTACTCTTTTCTGAACACTCTCTTTCACCTCCAGGGAGTCACCATAAAACTCACCCAGTTCACTCCGGAATGCCTCCAGTGCTTCTCTCTCTCCTACCATCTCTCCCTCGTACTGCTCCATACTGAAGTGCAGATTCAGATCCACCTCCACTACCTGGTAGGTTTTTTGCAGGATACGAAAAAAGAGACCCAGCTCCTTTTCAGCCGAAATTTCCAGCAGAGGTGCCGAAAACTGGAATGAAAGTATAAATGCCAGGTATTGCTCCTTATCAAGATTTCCATGTTTTGCTTCCAATAAACCGGAATTTAAATAATGTAGGCAATCCTTTATAAATGCAGCTTTTTTCGTGGGGGAAAAATAGTGCTCAAGCGGAGGTTTTGTCCCCGGGTTGTTTTCACATGCGGTCATTATCTCATCGATGGTGACTGTTCGCATGTTCTGTTCCGGGCGTGGTTCAGGCTGAATGGTAAAACGCATTTAGTGGGCCTGTTTTGTTCCTTCTAAAATAAGGATTTTTTCAATGCCTCCACATCCAGCTCCATTTTCCATATGGCCCAGTATCCTGTTCTGGTACTTGAAAATGCTATGGTGCTTCCGTTTGGAGACCAGCTCGCTTCAACATCATACCCGGGATTCGATTCGTCACCCTTATAAAATGTGAGTTGTACCGGCTCGCCTCCCACAGCTGGCATCACCCATAGATCGGCATTTCCGCCGTGATTTGATGTAAACAGTACCATGGATCCATCCGGTGAAAAAGATGGTTTCACCTGCCTTCCCTCAAGGAAGGAGAGCTGTCTGGGCTCACCATCAAGCGGTAGCAACCACAGGTCAGACCGGCTCCGGTCCACTGTATCCCTTACATCGGCAACGATTACCTCTCCGTTGGTGGACCAGTCAAAGGGGATGGCCAGTTTTCCCTCCAATCTGAAAAATTCCGATGTTGCTCCTGTCCGCAGTTCCAGGATATAGATGGTGCCCCTTGAGTGGAAGGCAATCCGGCTACCATCGGGCGACCAGCAGGGCATACCGCTGAGGATAACAGGGATGGTATCGGGGTCGATCCGAACCGGGACTCCTCCCATGGATGGGATTATCTGGATGATGGACCCAAAATCGCCGTCAAAAGCGATATAGGTGCCCTCTGGCGACCACCGGGCATGCTGTGCAAAGATCTCTGTAATGAGCTCCGGATTGCCCCCCTCAGCTGGAATTTTCATGGTGTAGCAAGAGGTTTGGGTACCGGAACAGTATAGAATTGAGCTTCCATCGGGAGACCAGTATGGATACCCATCATGGGTAGAGTCGCTGAATGTCAACTGAATCAGCTGGTGTTGCTGGGCTATTGCAATTGGACTGAGGGATATTAGAAGGGTAATAAGCAGCGATGAATGTCTTTTGAATGCCATTGGTTTATACTTTTTGTCACTATTAATTCTTCTGAAATACCATCATATAGGGTTGCTGGTTGTCTTCGTAGTTCCGGGTAAATCGAATAAGAACAAAACCACAGGCAATGATATTATCTATTTGCTGCTCAATAGTGAACCCGTTCCAACCATAGCTGTCACGCAGTTCCAGTCCGTATTCATAGTCCTGCTCTGGATTTATAAGGTATAGAAGTCCCTTGTCTTTCAGCTTAGACCTGACATCGGTGATGAATTCCGCTGGCTTTTTAAGGTAGTGGTAAGTCCACAACATCAGGATGCGATCGAATCCGATATCCGGTAGGCAGGTTTCAGTATCGTTACCATTGATGGCTATGAAGCTACAGTTAAAAGTCCTCCCGGCCACTGATTCATAAAACTTTACCACCTCATTAATAGCTGCCTGATTACAAACCGAGTTGTCGATGTCCTGGATGTAAAAGGTAAGACTGTCGTGAAACATGGCCAGCATAGCTTCAAGGTACCCGTTCCCAGCACCTATATCGGCCACCACCTCTCCTTTGCTAAATCTGATGGTGTCAAGGCATTTATCGGCCAGAAGTTGCCTGATCTCCTCCTGGTTCTCCAGCATGGGATATCCCTCTGTAGGCTGCATGGATAACTCCTCGTTGCGATTACACCCTAAAAGAAATGTTAGAAGTGCGATAATTCCAATACCAACAAGTCTGGCAGAGAACATGATAGAGAGGCATTGATCTGTGAATAAAAATACAAATTCAATAAAGCCAGGTCAACCTTTTGCTTCTATTTATTGACTATTTCGGGTAGTATTCTCTTTTAACCAAGAAAGAAACACAGATTACAGGTCCCATTTGACTCATATATCATAAGGTGGTAAATTGCAATGACCAACGCCAAACAAATGGCTGCTAATCCCGACAAACTATCCCAATTCTGGCAGGAACTAAAGAGACGGAAGGTCATCAAGGTGATTGCGATGTATGCTGCCACCGCATTTATTATCATGGAGGCAGGAGACATTATGTTGCCAAGACTGGGATTGCCTGATTGGACAGTTACCTTCATTATTATTTTACTAATTGTTGGTTTCCCTATAACTATCATTCTTTCCTGGATATTTGATG
>JAGLTY010000362.1 GCA_023135025.1 Bacteroidales bacterium
ACCATGAAGATGAAATCGGTAAGTGCCGGGGAGTAAACCGCACCACCTGCACAGGGGCCGAAAACAGCAGATATCTGCGGAATCACCCCCGAGGCAAGGATATTACGCTCAAAGATCTCCGCGTAGCCCGCCAGGCTTCTGACCCCCTCCTGGATCCGTGCCCCGCCACTGTCATTGATGCCGATCACCGGGGCCCCCACCTTCATGGCCTGATCCATGATCTTGCAGATCTTGGCGGCGTGTGTCTCCGAAAGAGATCCGCCGAAAACCGTAAAATCCTGGGCATAGAGATAGACCACACGTCCGTCGATGGTTCCATGTCCGGTAATTACCCCGTCGCCCAGGTAGTGCTGTTCTTCCATTCCGAAATCGTGGGCCCGGTGGGTTACAAACATATCATACTCTTCAAAGCTGCCCTCATCCAGAAGGATCTGGATCCGTTCGCGGGCTGTATGCTTTCCCTTGGAATGCTGTACCTCGATCCGCTTCTCACCACCACCCTTCCGGGCCTTTTCGCGCAGATCGATCAGTTTCTGAACCTTGTCCTGACTACTCATGACCGCAGAACTCAGTTAAAACGCCCTGTGTCGATTTGGGGTGCAAAAAACCGATCTGCAACCCTTCAGCACCCTTGCGGGGCACCTCATCGATCAACCTGACCCCCTGATCAGCTGCATGCTTCAATGATTCGCCCACGTTGTCCATGGCAAAAGCCAGGTGATGGACACCCGGACCCTTTCTCTCAATAAATTTTCCGATGGGGCCCTCCGGGTCAGTACTCTCAAGCAACTCGATCTTGGTTTCGCCCACCTTAAAGAATGCGGTACGTACCTTCTGATCGGTCACCTCCTCGATGGCATAGCACTCCAATCCGAGCACCTTTTCATAATAGGGAATCGACTCCTCGAGGCTGGATACAGCGATCCCGATGTGTTCAATATGTGTTGGTTTCATAGCAAGTAAAAGTATCTTTTGAAATTACTCAAATCTACCTGATCGAAACTGTTGAAATCATGATAATTATCAAACCGGGAGACAATTCACTCCTGTTATGGAGCATCTATTCCATCAGGGCATTGTAGACCACCTGCTGCACATCGGTGCGCACATTCATATCAATCAGCAGGTTATTGCCCATATCGGGATGAACACGGTTGGAAAGGAAGATATAGACCAGCTCATAGGCCGGATCGGCCCACGCCATGGTACCTGTAAAACCGGAGTGACCAAAGCTGAGCGGCGAGGCGCTGTTACAAGAGGGTCCTGCATCCTCCTCCCAGAATACCGGCTTATTGAACCCGAACCCCCTGTGGTTCTCCTCCTCACAATTGTAGCAGGAGGTGTAGAGGTTCAGTGTGGCCTCCTGAATATACCTGCGCTGCCCATACGCTCCCCCATTCAAAAACATCTGCATCATCTTGGCCAGGTCGTTTGCATTGCCAAAAAGGCCTGCATTGCCCGAAATTCCACCCAGCATGGCGGCCCCCATATCGTGCACATCTCCCTGTAGCAGACGGCGGCGGTAAAACATATCGTCTTCGGTAGGTACAATACGCTCCCTGGGAAAACGGCTCAGTGGTTTATAGCCCAGTGAATGCGCCCCCATGGGGTTGTAGAAGTTGTGCCAGACATAGGGATAGAGCATGGTATCGGTGGCGGTCTCGATGATCTGCTGAAACATATAGAATCCCAGTCCGCTGTAGCAGTACTCCCTGGAGATCAGTTCGGAGTCGTAGATACGCTTATAGATAGTATCCTTCCAGTCGGCCCTCATATAGAGGTGATCGGCCACCTGGTAGGGAAACTCCGGAGAATAGGTGTTCTGATAGAGACTGTCCACATATTTCACATGCCGGTTAAAATAGGCACCTTCTCCGATCTTCAATGGATGGGTACGGGAAGAGGTGCTGCTGATCAGTGTCTGTGATGAGTCGAGCGGCTCCAGGGTCTCATAGTAGAAGGGAATCCAGGCGATCATCCCCGATTGATGGGCCAGCACATCAGCCACCAGCAGCTCCGCCTTGTTGCAGCTATCGGGAATGGGCTCATAGTCACCCATCAATGAGTCTTCATGGAATTTCCCCTGGTCGTGCAATCGCATCAGTGCAGCGGTAATGGAGACCATTTTGGTGATGGAGGCCAGATCGTAAATATCATCCGGCTCTACCGGCCTCTTATTCTGATTTGTATGGTAACCATAGGTACGGTGCCATACAACTTTCCCTCTGCGTGCCACCAGCACCTGGCATCCCGGCATCGCCTTTTCTTTCAGGGCATGGTTAATAATCTCCTCCATCTTCAGCAGGGTATCGGGGTGCAGGCCCACATCCAGCGGAGATGCATATCCCAGCCTGGTGGCAGGACCCGTGGCCACCCCCTCACCTGCTGCCACATAGCTCCCGGCGGTGACCGGCATCCGACCCGAAAAAGATGCTCCTCCAAAGATGGCCTGAAGGGCCAGCTCCTGATAGAGGGAGTCGTCGCGGTGCGAAAGAATCACCGCATCCAGATGATCCAGCCCTGAACAACGACCCAGTGCATATGGTATACCTGCCACATTCAGAATCAGTTTGACCGAAGGATCGATCTGCTCAAGAAAAAGGAGTGTTTCATCGCTGATTCCATACTTCCGCAAAGCCCTGCTGCTGGTGTTCAGCACATTCA